>DFBD01000071.1:0-2997 GCA_002367255.1 Rhodobacterales bacterium UBA3089
GCTGTGATAGACGGCGGACATTGCACCGTCGGGCTGGAGTCCACAATTGTCGGGTTTAACAATGGCGCCGTCCTGCTCCGTGCTGGTGGTCTTCCAGTGGAACTACTTAACGCCGTCCTACGCCGCGAAATCAGCCAAAACACTGACACGACAATCACCGCCCCGGGGCAATTGAAATCCCACTACGCCCCAAAAGCAATGTTACGCCTAAACGCAGAATCACCGGAACCGAACGAGGCATGGCTCGCCTTTGGCCCGCATAATTTCAACGCCCCGTCCCTGAACCTGTCGCAAACCCGCGACTTGACCGAGGCCGCCGCGAACCTTTTCGCCCATCTACACGCGCTCGATAAAATTGCTGCAAGAATTGCTGTGGCACCGATACCAAACACGGGCCTTGGCCTTGCCATTAACGACCGTCTGGAACGCGCCGCCAGTTAAGCCCGACCACCCTCGGCAGACAGCATCGCAGGGTCAAAACCAAGGCTGCTCATCGCGGCGTTCCACTTTTTATCCCAAGGTGTGTCAAAGACAATCTCGGGACTGGCGTCGCAAATCAGCCAACCGTTTTTCTGAATTTCAGATTCCAGTTGCCCCGGACCCCAACCGGAATACCCAAGCGATAACAATCGCTTGTCCGGCCCTTTGCCATCGGCCATATCCTGCAATACATCCATTGTAGCGGTCATGCCGAAATCATCACTGATCGCCATCGTCCCGCCCTTTGTGAAATAATCGGTAGAGTGCAGCACAAACCCGTGTCCATGCTCCACCGGTCCACCAAACAGCACCTGCGGCCCATTTGCGACATCCTCGCCCTCGATGCCCAATTGCGCCATCAGTTCTGCAAATTCCAACTGGTGCGCGGGTCGGTTAATCATCAACCCCATCGCCCCTTCGGGCGTGTGCGCACACATGAAAATCACCGCACGATCAAACCGCGGGTCCCCCATCCCCGGCATTGCAACCAGAAATTTTCCGTCCAGAAATGGCAATTCTTCAGCTAATGTTTTGTTCATATTATTAAGATGCCCCTCCGCGCATGACTTTACAAGTCGATGCCTCGCTACAATGTGACTTTTCCTTTCAGAATTCGTGACTATGTTATGGCAAATGATGAAACCTTTGATAATAGCCGCCCTGTTTTTCCCCGCCGCTGCCCGCGCGGACGAAATCTATGGAAACGTCGATTTCCTGAACGGCTGGCGCTTGTCCGATGGCAGTTATCAAACCGCCATTGATTTTGACCTATCCGAGGGCTGGAAAACCTATTGGCGCACGCCCGGCCCTGCCGGAATTCCGCCGTTCTTCGACTGGGGCGGCTCCACCAACATCGCGAACGTCGAATTTGACTGGCCAACGCCCCACGTATTCGAAACCTACGGCCTCATCTCTATCGGTTACAAAGGCCGCGTAACGCTGCCCGTCCGCATCACGCCAAACGACCCTTCCACACCCGTTAATGTCGAATTGAAAATGGAGTTCGGCGTCTGCTCCGACATTTGCGTACCCGCCGACGCCCGTTTTAACACCACCCTTGGCAACCTGCCTGACGCTGGCGTTCCCGCAATCAAGGCCGCCCTTCGGGATACACCCCGGAACGCCCAATCCGGCGACGTACGCTCAGCCACCTGCTCGCTCTCTCCGAACGGCAGCGGCTTTGATATTACCGCCGATTTGAAATTTGCAAATGCCCTGAACGGGGGCCGCACCACGGTAATCGAATACGCGAATCCCGACATCTGGATCGACATCGCGCAAACCAGCATCAAGGGCCGTAATCTGACTGCCAACGCCACGATGGAGTTCTACGGCGACGGCATGTTAACCATCGACCGCAGCGCCATCCGCATCACAGTTCTGGAAGACGACAAAGCCGTCGAGATTCAAGGCTGCCCCGCGTCGTAGGGTGGGTGATTCACCCCTCTACAATAGTTAACGCAATCGTACATACGCGTTGTGTACGCATTGTGTACGGGTTGTGTACGCGAAAAACACGCGATTTGGGCCAAAGGTTAACGACTAAAAGGTTAACACTTAGCTCTTGGTTCGCTGTTTATGCTCTTCCAAGCGCGGCATAATTTCCACGAAATTGCACGGCAAATGCCGGTAATCCAGCTGGTCTTTCAAGATCCCGTCCCAGCCGTCTTTACAAGCCCCCGGTGACCCCGGAAACGCAAACATATACGTTCCCCCCGCGACCCCGCCACAAGCCCTTGATTGAACCGCAGAAGTGCCGATTTTATCAATCGAAACCATGGTGAAAAGCGTCGAGAACGCATCAATCTCTTTTTCATAAACATCGCGGTGTGCTTCTACCGTAATGTCTCGCCCGGTTAGCCCTGTGCCACCTGTCGAGATCACCACGTCCACGTTTTCATCTGCGGCCCAATCGCGCAATTTATCAGCAATATCAGTACGTTCATCGCGCACAATGTCCCGCGCGGCCAGAATATGACCAGCCGCCGCGATCCGTTTAACCAGCGTATCGCCCGAGCGATCCTCAGCCAGTTTTCGCGTGTCCGACACTGTCAAAACAGCAATCCGCACCGGAATAAATTCCCGTTTTTCGCTTGCATCAATATGTGACATTCAACCCTCGTTTAGTCTAGCTTTTAGCATCAATAAATCCGCCCAAGCCTCACGTTTCTTTACAGGCAGGCGCAACAAATATGCCGGGTGGAAAATTGCCATTGCCGGAATCCCCTCCACCTCGTGCCATTGCCCGCGCAACCGTGTAACCCCTTGATTAGTATCCAACAAAGTTTGGCTAGGCGGATTTCCAACCAGCAACAAAACCTGTGGCTTCACCAGCTCGATATGCCGCATCAAGAACGGCTTCATCATCGTTTTTTCCTCATCCAGCGGATCGCGATTTTGCGGTGGCCGCCAAGGTAGAACATTGGTGATATAAACCGCCTCCGCCGGGCCTTCCGCATTTCGGCTAAGTCCAATCGCAGCCAGCATTTTATCCAGTAATTGGCCTGATCGCCCGAT
>DFBD01000071.1:3157-3678 GCA_002367255.1 Rhodobacterales bacterium UBA3089
TCGTTAACGGCCTCGACAGGGGGCGGCGCAGCCACGGCTTTGGGCTTAACCTTTTCTTCATACCGGTTAACCGCAACCTGCCCGATAGCCTCATCCGCGCCCAGTTCCACTTGCCATGCAAGCTGCGCCAATGCCTCGTGATATTCTTGCGGTTCCATCGTCATGTTTGTACCCTAGCCAAATCCAACGCCTTGTTCCAGCGGATTTCCCTGCTATAAGCACCCAAATCACCGTTAAGGAGTCGCCAGCATGTTCACCCAGCGCCATCTTCTCGGGATCGAGTCGTTATCCCCGCAGGACATTACCGAAATCCTCGATCTAGCCGACCGTTATGCCAAGCATAACCTCAAGCAAAACAAACACTTGGATGTGTTGGCAGGGTTAACACAAGTCAACATGTTCTTCGAGAACTCTACCCGCACACAGGCCAGCTTCGAAATCGCCGGCAAGCGGTTGGGTGCAGACGTGATGAACATGTCGATGCAGGCCAGCAGCATCAAAAAGGGTGAAACCCTGATCGA
>DFBD01000097.1:0-4334 GCA_002367255.1 Rhodobacterales bacterium UBA3089
AGTACCGATGGTTTACGATCCGCTAATCGATCTCGAGAAGCTTGTTTCTTTGGATGGCGGGCTTACATGGGCTGATGCTGATTTTGCAACAGGGCCAGAGGTCGATATTGCCGGTGGCAGTGCTGTNNTTCCGGATTGAACTGACTAACACCGGTAATATTACGCTTACGGGAATATCGCTTTCTGACTTTGATAGCCAGTTCGGAGACGTGGACCTGACAGGTTATACTCTGATCGAAAGTGGAGTCCAAGACGGTAATCTGGATGTGGGCGAGACCGCTTACATGGAATACACGTTGGCATTAACCGCTGGTCAGCACATAAACACCGCGTCGGTAACAACAGCAGAAGGTGCTGAAGATTCCGATATGGCGCATTACTTTGGCCTTGTTAATGATGGACCTGGAGTGCGGACGCCTGGTGGTTGGGGTAATAGTTTCAAGTTGTTGTCGTATTGGGATGGAGTTTACGAGAATGAGGAAGACCCTGAAAAAGACGAATTTCCAGATGGTGAATTGACTTATGATATCTACCTTACTGATACCAATGGTGACGGCTTTATAACTAACGAAGATGCTCCTGAAGAACTCGGTCTTTTAGTTGGTGACTATAATAAAAACGGCATTATCGATAATGGCGAAACAGCAATCTACATTAGTCATGACGATGCTCTCGAGTTACTTCAAAATGACACCGGTGCGAACAAGCATGACAAGCGGGACGATGTAGCACGTCAAACCGTAGCGACGTGGTTGAATTATCTTGCTGGTAACGAGCTTGGTGAAGATACTGGCGGAGATGATGTCGTGACAGCTCATGACTGGCTGGACGAANNCTATCGACTGGTTGTCTGAATATGCAGACAAAGATCCCGCTGAGGGAGATGATATCTTTGACCTGCACGGCAAAATTGTCAGAGCTCGTGACGCTGCGTGGAAAAGTGATGGGGGCGGAAAAGACATCCTCAATGCTCTGGACGAGTACAACAACGACGGTACTGTAGACGGAGTGATCTATGCGCACGACGCAGACGACTCATCCTTCGTTACGGCTTTGTCGGTTTATTCGGCGGACGAATTCAATTTCGCTTGACAATAAGCACCTATCCGCGGGCCTTTTCCGATAGGCCCGTAGGCAGAAACAAAAGGGCGGTGGGGTGAAATGCCTCGCCGCTTTTAACGTGCACACCGTGTGAAGTTGGTTGATAGTTTATTGTAAAAATTAACAAATTTTCGATGAAACGCCGTATATTGGTTAAGGTGATTCTGTGATGCGGAAATTATTTTAGTTAGGATAATTCGTGAATAACAAGAAAGCGAACCGAGATGGTGTCCGGGAAATGCGGCGCGCACTGCTTCCTGGAACTGGATCGTTGGTATCAATCGGTCTGTTTAGTGTTTTCGTAAATATCCTAATGCTGACTGGCCCGTTGTTTATGCTTCAGGTCTACGACCGTGTATTGGGCAGTCGGTCGGAAGAAACACTTATTGCGCTTCTGATATTGGTGGCGGGGCTATACGCGCTGATGGGAGTTCTGGATTATGCACGCGGCCGCGTTGCTGCACGCGTTGGTGCGGGCCTTCAGTCGAGATTGGATCCGCGTGTGTTCGGCGGTACGTTGATAAATGCAACATCTGACGGCCAATCACCACTTCGTGATCTTGAAGCGGTGCAGAGATTGTACTCATCTCCGGCATTCTTTGCATTGCTGGATATACCCTGGGCGCCTATTTTTATTTTGGTAATTTTTGTTTTCCACCCGATGCTTGGCTGGCTAGCACTCGGTGGCGGGGTTTTGTTAATCGTTATTGCGATCATCAACCAGTTTGCAACNNTTCCGCCCGGTTGGCGATGCAAACCAAAAGGGGGCTGCGAGCAATGCGCTGGCGGATTCTTTGCGGGCACAGGGTGAAGTTGTGCGCGGGATGGGGATGGAAACAGCGGCGCGGGTGCGTTGGCAGAACTTGCGAAATATGGCGCTGGAAGCACAGATCAAGTCGTCGGACTTAACGGGTACATTCGGAAGTCTGACGAAAACACTTCGCATGTTCTTGCAATCAGCCATTCTGGCACTGGGGGCGTATTTGGTGTTGCAAGGTGAGGTCACTGCCGGCGCAATGATCGCGGCCTCGATTATGCTGGGGCGGGCCCTTGCACCTGTTGAACAAACGATCGCGCAATGGCCTTTGATTTTGCGCGCCCGCTACGGTTGGCTCGGTTTGGCGGAGTTTTTAGGTCGCGTACCGGATGCCGAAGATCGTACAAAACTACCAAGGCCCCGTGCAATTCTGGAGGTTCGCGGGTTAACAGTAGTTCCCCCTAGTGGAGCACATCCTACGTTGAAGCTTGACGGGTTTGATTTGGCCGAGGGGCAGGCGCTTGGGGTCGTGGGGCAGAGTGCTTCAGGCAAAACTACGCTTGCACGAGTTTTGACGGGTATATGGCCGCCGGTAGCGGGCACTATTCGATTAGACGGAGCCTCGATTGACCAGTTTGGCGAAGATTTAGGGTTGCATGTTGGGTATCTCCCGCAAGAAGTTTCTTTATTCGAGGCTACCGTTGCCGAAAATATTGCGCGGCTCTCTGAAAAACCAAATGCAACGGCCGTCGTTGCTGCGGCGAAAAAGGCTGGCGCGCATGAGATGATCCTAGAGCTTGCTGATGGCTACGATACGGTGGTGGCTGGTGAAAATGGAAAGCTTTCGGGTGGGCAAAAACAACGGATTGGGTTAGCGCGGGCAATGTATGGCAATCCGGTATTGCTGATACTGGACGAGCCAAATGCCAGCCTTGATGCGCCGGGATCTGTTGCGCTGAACCGCGCGATTAAAGAATTTAAGGAAGATGGGAATGCGATAATTATCATGGCGCATCGTCCATCAGGAATTGCTGAGTGCGATCTGCTGATGATCATGCAAGATGGTATGCGCAAGGCGTTTGGACCACGTGACGAAGTATTGCGTGCAAAAGTGCAGAACCATGAGAATATTACTGAGAACCTCAACGCGGAGGTCAAGTCATGAGCACCGAACAAAATGGTTGGAGCGCCAAAGGCCCGCTAGCACTGGGGTTCATCGCGCTTATGCTTTTGGTTGTCGGGCTTGGGGCTTGGTCTGTGAAAACCAATATCGCNNNGGTGCGGTTATCACTTCGGGGCTTATCGAAGTCGAAACTAACCGACAGATTGTGCAACACCCAAATGGCGGTGTGATCGAGGAAATATTGGTTGATGATGGGGATGTCGTGGAATCCGGAGATATCCTGATACGTTTTGATGATGAGTTTTTACAGTCGGACCTAACGGTAATTTCCGAACAATTATTCGAAATAATGGCACGTAAGGCACGGCTGGTGGCCGAGCGTGACGGCGCGGATGTTGTAAAATTCGATCAGGTTCTATTGGGTGCCAGCAACAATCCTGTGGTCGCGGAGCTCATTGTGGGACAAAATAATCTGTTTCTGGCGCGTAGAGATTCACTGGCGCGGGAAGAAGCTTTGCTTAAGGAAAGAGGATTGCAGATTGAAGAGCAAATCATCGGCGCAGAGGCGCAACGCGAGGCTTTGATCCGTCAGCAGGAATTGATTGACGAAGAACTGGTGGATGAATCTTCGTTGCTGGTTAAGGGTCTGTCACAAGCAGGTACAGTGCGTGCGCTGCAACGCGAGGCGGCGCGCATGGAAGGCCAGGAGGCGGGATTAGTCTCCACCATAGCTGAACGTAGGGGGCGAATTGCGGAAATCCAGATAGAGGGTTTGCGTTTACACGCAAGTCGGCGAGAAGAGGCCATTACGACTTTGCGTGACCTTCAATATCGAGAGATCGAGTTACGTGAAACGCAAAGGTCTTTGCAAGAGACATTGCAACGCATGGATGTTCGCGCGCCAACCTCAGGCATAATCTTTGGTAAGCAATTCCACGCGCTTCGCTCTGTTGTGCGCGGGGCCGACACTATAATGTATATTATTCCTCAGGATACACCGCTTGTAATTGCGACGCGCATTCCGTCGATTCATATTGACCAAGTGCATATCGGGCAAGTCGCCAGCCTTCACTTCTCGGCTTTTGATACGCGTACGACGCCAGTAGTTCTAGGAAAGATTACAAAAATATCTCCGGACGTGTTTATTGATGAAGCAACTGGTGAGACATATTATTCGGCCGAAGTTATTCCTGATGACGTAGAGATGTTGAAACTTGACGGTCTTGAAGTGTTGCCAGGGATGCCAGTAGAAGCTTTCTTGAAAACTGCGGATCGGACTCCGTTGGAATACCTTGTAAAACCGTTGGCTGACTATTTTGAGAAAGCTTTTAGAGAAAACTAAAGTGATGAATC
>DFBD01000097.1:4346-4483 GCA_002367255.1 Rhodobacterales bacterium UBA3089
ACTTGTGTCTGTATAGAATTATTCTTTGGGCTCCGAGAATCAGAAGCATTTGTCTGATCTTGAAGATTGCATATTTTAGCACCCGTCGTGAGTGTCGAAAATAGTAAATCAAGTTGGTTGCGAGCCCCCGCAACCAA
>DFBD01000173.1 GCA_002367255.1 Rhodobacterales bacterium UBA3089
CTTACGGATGCTGCCGATGCCGATCTTTCCGGCGATTTACTGGATTTGAATGCCCCAAAGCGTGCAGCAGTGGAACGGGCGACCGATAAGATTCGTGCAAAATATGGGCGTTCTTCGATACTTAAGGGTCGCGGGTTGCAAAAATAACACATATTCGCCAATAACGCGAGCCATGCTGCGCCGCACAATTGACCTTGCTGCAATGCGGTGTCATATTCCCATTACACGATATGATTTTCATCGTGAACTTCCCTTTGCGGAAGTTACTTCCTCCCTGGACTTGGGCCGCCACTTGAGCGGCCTATTTTTTCCGATTATTCGGCTGCAAGCGCGTTGACTGTGGTGCCGATTTGGGCGAGCTGGCAGGTAACTTCGGACAGGGTTGCGCAGATTTCATCAAAAGCTTCAGCGCGTTCAATGCGGACCTCGTCCATGTAAAGTGCGCGGTTGATTTCGATCTGGAAGGCGTGCATCCCCTTGGCGGGGCGACCATAATGCTGTGTTATATATCCGCCGGAAAAAGGTGCATTCCGCGCAACAACGAAGCCCGCAGCGGTGAATATCTGCGTAGCCGAATCCATAATCCAGCGATCACAAGATGCACCGAACCTATCGCCAAGAATGATATCCGGTTTTTTACCGTGTACTAACGGTGCCGCGTCCAAAGATTTTTGTGGCATCGAGTGGCAATCAACAAGCAGCGCCATACCATGCACACTTCGTTGTAGGTCAATCAGATTTCGCAGGCAGTTGTGATAGGGTGCATAATAATTCGCGATGCGGCTCTTCGCCTCTTCCAACGAAATTTTGCCCGTTCGAATAACTTGCCCGTTTCCGACAATTCGTGGAATCACGCCCAAGCCAGCGGCAATGCGTGGGTTGGCGGGCGCGCGTTTAGCGCCGCGCACAATAGCGGGGTCCAGCTCGTTCGCGTCGCGGTTAAGGTCGATGAAAGCGCGGGGCGCGTGGGCTGACAGCAAATGGGCGCCGTGTTTAGGGGCATCGCGGAACAATTCGTTAACGAAGGCATCCTCGGAGCTGCGAATAGCCAGAGAATCAAGTTCGGAAGACGCCAAAAAATCCGCCGGATAGTTCGACCCGCTGTGCGGCGAGTTGAAAACCACGCAGGAATGCGGATTTTGAGGGGAATTAAGGGTGTAAATATCGCTCATCGCCAATATCTTCCTTCACGAACCATTAACTAACGATACCGCACACAGGTTCTGCGGAAAAGGCCTTGAACCCCCGCGCGACTCCTTTTATAGACAGCCTCACGTGAGTGTTGCTTTGGCAGCACTTGTTGCTTTTCGGGTGTATAGCTCAGCGGGAGAGCACTTCGTTGACATCGAAGGGGTCACTGGTTCGATCCCAGTTATACCCACCATTCCCCGCCCGCGTGGGAATGGAGACCAAGATAAACCAGGCGTTTCATCGCGCCGCTGATAGGAGAGAGACTATGAAAGTCAAAAATTCGCTTCGCTCCCTTAAGGCGCGTCACCGCGATTGTCGCGTTGTTCGCCGTAAGGGCCGTGTTTACGTGATCAATAAAACGAACCCACGTTTCAAGGCACGTCAGGGCTGATACGCCCCGACATTTTGGATTTAGAAAAGGCCGCGCTGGTTAGTGCGGCCTTTTTTATTGGCTAGCCCAGCAGCAGGGCGCGTACCGTTGCCGCATCGACGTATCCGGTGCTGTTCAGGCCGCGGGCCTTCTGGTACTTCTCGATCGCCTTACGGGTACGGTCATCAAATCTGCCGTCCAGCGAACCGGGGTTAAAACCCGCGCTTTTCAAACGATTCTCGATCAACAGGCGAGTCGCGACATTCAGGTTCAAGCGATCCTCCGCAGCTTTAGCGGCGTTGACATCAGTCGTGTCGTCTGGATCTAGAACCTCGATCCGTTGCTTGGCCACTGTCGCGTAAATCCCCTCGGGGAACTCTGCTAGATAGGCGCGGTAACTGTTGGCGGTGCCGCCTGCGACGGCCGCGCTCCATGCCGCGTTATCGCGTTGGGTTAAATCTTCGGCCTCGTAAACGGCCAACAGTTCGCGGGCCTCGTCTGCGTGAATTCCGGCAGGGTAGCGATCAAGGTAGGCTTGCAAATCAGCCTTCCGACCACTGGAACCAACTGCATTCCAATACCGGCGATCTGCGGCTTCTTGAATAGTGCGTTCGGTATCAGCCTGCTCGCGTAGTCGCGTAATTTGCGGATCCGTCAGGTATCCAGTGGCGTCAAATCGTTGAGTATCTTGCCATGCAGCAATCGCCGCACGCGAACCAGGGCCAAAGATACCATCAACACCGCGCGTATCGAACCCCAACAACGTCAGGTTTTCCTGAATCTTACGGCGTTCGGTGCGGCTTAATCGAAGGGATGCTTCGCCTTCTTCAGGCGTTGGCGCAACAATGACCGGAGCAAGAGCCGCAAGTCGCGCTCGTGCTGCTTGTGCGAAAATTCCGTTCGGGAAACGACGAAGGTATTCGTCCAAATCTTCGCGACTGTTACTTTTGTCGGCAACCGCCCACAGGGTTTGTTCGGCCACGAAATCCACCCAGTTACCAGAAGTTGACGCTTCGGGCGTAGCGGCCGGGCTGTTCAGGCCATTATCAGGCGAGACATAACCAGCAGCATCGATGCGCGGCGTGTTTGCCAAAAGCACAGACATCGGGCGATTGCTTCCCAACAAATCGTCAGTCAGAAGTTCTTCTACGTCGCCCGCTTGCCCGCTTACCAGCAACACACCTTGCGGTATGGCTGCATCTGCAAGCCCTGACTTCAATCCGCTGTTACGGTCAGGATCAACATCGCTGATACCGACAAATACAGAGGCATGGCCCGGATTCCCGGCCGCCATTGCCAGAAAGGTATCCAACGTCGGGGCACCAAACGCGGCCTCAAGCAAGGTATCGCCAGCGGTATCGACAGGTAGAACCCAAGTTTGCTGACCATCGTTCACGATATTACCGGATAGAAGGATCACGAAATTTTCGACCGCTTCGTTGATGCTGTTAGCGCGCTTGGCCAGTGCCAACATCTCTAATCTGGTAAGGTCCGCGCCTTCGATAACCTCGAAGCCCTGTTCTTTGAATGCCTCGACCAGATCGCCGTGCTTACGCGAAATCTTGCGTTCCTCCGACAGGTTATCGTAATCCCCGTTGCTGATAATCAGCGCAAGATCTGCGGCTGAAACACCGCCAGCCATAGCCGTCATTGAAAGTGTTAAGGCTGTTGCCAAATGCGTTAATCGAACTTTCATAATATCCCTCCGATAATCTGGTTATCGGAATGCTATCAGAGGCATGGCATTTTCGCACGGTATTATATGGTGGTAAGCAAAAACCCGCCCCGAAGGATTCGGAGCGGGTGTGTGAACAACTATTGAAAGTCGGCTTATACGTCGACGGAGCCTTCAACCTGACCGCCTGCGACGATCTCGATTTTACGAGGCTTCAGGGCTTCGGGAACTTCGCGCACCAGATCAACGTGCAGCAAGCCGTTTTCGGTTGTCGCACCGGTGGCGCGGACGTGGTCGGCCAACTGGAAGCGCTTTTCAAACGCCCGGGTCGCGATGCCACGGTGGAGGTAGTTAACCTCTTTCTCTTCCGTCTCGGCCACTTTCTTGCCTGCGATAATCAACTGCCCGTCACGGGCCTCGATTGTCAGGTCGGCGTCGGTGAATCCGGCAACAGCGATGGAAATCCGGTAGGCATCCTCGCCAAATTTCTCGATGTTATATGGGGGGTAGCCACCTTGACTGGAGTCCGTGGTTTTCACGTTGTCCATGATGCTGGCCAGACGGTCAAAACCGACAGTGGAACGGTATAGCGGTGATAGGTCGTAAGTACGCATAATGCATCCTCCTTTAGAGCGATACGGGGTTTGGCCCTCCGACATGGACAGGCCTTTCGTCAAACACCGGACCCGTTAGTGGCATCCGGTAAGTGATACATATGCGTGGCTTTCAGGGTTTCAAGAGGGGTCGGGCGGAGGCAGTAAATCGTCTTCACCGTCGTGATCGATTTTGATTTGCTTGGTCGCCCGCGCGCCCAGTTTCTTAAGGTCTTCGGCTTGCCAAACCAGATTTCCACGGCCAGAGGTTAGCTTACCAACCGCAGCTTCATGGGTTTTCTGAACGGTGTTTAGCTGGGTACCGATTTTTTTCATATCCTCAACGAAGCCGTCGAATTTGTCATAAAGCAGCCCCGCCCGTTTCGCGATTTCGATGGCGTTTTTGTTGCGCTTTTCGACCGACCACAGGTTTTCCACCGTTTTCAACGCCAGCATCAGGTTGGTGGGCGAGGCGATCAGAACATTCTTTTCAGTGGCATAAAGGGCGAGGTCTTCGCGGGCGCGGACGGCCTCGGAAAAGGCGCTTTCAATGGGCATGAACATGATGACATATTCGACCGTACCATCATCAAGCTGGTGGTATTTCTTGGCCGAAAGCGTGTCGATATGAGTTTTGACGGACAGCACGTGGGCCTTCATCGCGGTTTCCCGTGCGGCCTCGTTCTCGGCGTTAACCGATCGTTCATAGGCCACCAGCGACACCTTGCTGTCGATCACAAGCTTGCGTCCGCCCGGCAGGTTAACAACCACGTCGGGGCGCAAGGAACGGCCTTCGTCGTCACGGTGGTGGGCTTGGGTTTCGTATTCCTCGCCCTCGCGCAGGCCGCTGCGATCAAGGATCGACGCGAGGATCATCTCCCCCCATGCGCCTTGTTTCTGGGTATCGCCTTTAAGGGCTTGCGTAAGGTTGTGCGCTTCTTCGGAAACCTCAAGGCTGCGCTTCGTCAGCGTTTCGATTTCGGTTTTCAGAGCCACACGGTCTTTGTCAGCGGTCTTGTGAACTTCGCGAAGTTCCACTTCAAACCGCCCGATGTGTTCTTTCAAAGGTTGAAGGACTTGCGTTAGTTGATCCTGATTGGCCTTCTTGAAGTCCGCACCTTGCGCCTTCATCACTTCGTTCGCCAAAGCCGTGAACTGGGCCTTTAGCGTTCCGTCTGTCTCGCGTTGGTGTTCGATGGTGGCCTTAAGGCTGGCCACCTCTGCACTGCGTTGGCCAAGGGTGTGGCGCATGTCGACAAGGTCGTCATGGTCGGTTTGCCACTGTTCCTTCAGGGCCGTAAATCGCACCATCTCTTCGCGCAAATCGGCCAATTGCTGTTTATCCTCGGTAGCTTGCCCTTCGAGGGTTTCCACCTGCTGTGCAAGCTCGACGTTATTGCGCTGAGCCCACGCCAATGGGACGGAGCGGTACCAAAACAACAACCCCAGAATCATCAAACAGAGTGCGACAATCAGCACTAACCCGTAGGGTATCCAATCGGGGTTATTCTGGATGTTGTTGATCAGGTCTGTGATCATTTTCCTGCCTTCTGCTCAGCGTTTTCCCGACCTTAACGCATCGAACAAATGCTGAACAGAGGTTTTCACGTGCCGGAACCGATCCCCGCCCAGATGCGTGCCGCCATACCAACGGGTGACGACGACTATGGCGTCCTCCATCCCTTCGCGGGCCAGCATTTGCAGGATAATCATACCCGCGCCACCCTCGCCGTCATCGTTCTTGATTTCGGTGCCGTCGGATAGGCGGGCGGCCCATGTATTATGGGTCGCCTTGGCGAACTTCTTGGGTTTCTTCAGCCGTTTGAGGAAATTCTTGATGTCCGCATCATTTGTCACCTGCCCTGCCGTCACCGCGTATTTCGACCCTCGATCAGACACAACACCCGTAAACTGGATGAAATCCGGCAGCATCATCCAAGTTTCGCAGGTTTCGGCCCGCCCGTCGCCCAGTCCAGCAATTCGACGGTGTGCACCACCGGAACCCCTGTGCCCGACCCGATTTGCATCATGCAGCCGATGTTGCCTGCGGATATAATTTCGGGCTCGACGGCCTCCAATGTTGCGACTTTGCGTGCTTTCAGTTCGCCCGAGATTTCGGGTTGCATCAGGTTATAGGTACCAGCCGAGCCACAGCACAGATGCGGGTCCTCGGGCTCCATTACGGTGAAACCTGCCTGCGCCAGCAAGCGTTTTGGATGCAGCTTGATCTGTTGACCGTGTTGCAAGCTACACGCCGCATGGTATGCCACGCGGATATCGCGTTTTTCGACTTTGTTCAGGCCAAGGTCCGCCATCACTTCGGTGATGTCCTTGGCCAGCGCGGAAATCGTTGCGGCCTCTTTCGCCAAGGGTTCATTGCGGAACATATGGCCATAGTCCTTAACGGTCGTGCCACAGCCCGAAGTGTTGATAATAACTGCATCGAGGCCCTCGCCATTCACCTCCACCATCCAGCTATTGATGTTCTTGGCGGCGGATTTATGGCTCTCGTCCGTTTTGCCCATGTGATGGGTTAACGCCCCGCAACAGCCCTGCCCCTGCGGGATGACCACATCGCAGCCGTGGCGGGTCAGCAGGCGAATGGTTGCCTCGTTAATGTCCGTATCAAGGGCGCGTTGCGCGCAGCCTGTCATCAAGATCACGCGTTTGCGGCGTTCGCCCTGTGCGGGGAAAACCTGCGGTTTGTCCATCAAGCTGGGCGGGGGCATTTTGGCGGGGGCGAAATCGACCATCGCTTTCAGTTTGCCGGGCAGCGCAAATTTGAACGGTTTCGCCATCCACGCGCCGTATATCGCCAACCTGAAACGGTTGGGATAGGGCAAAATTTTGGACAGGACGAACCGCATGGCGCGGTCAAACAGCGGGCGCTTGTAATGGTCGTTTATATATTCGCGCGCGTGATCCACCAGATGCATATAATGCACACCCGACGGGCAGGTGGACATACACGCAAGGCACGACAGGCAGCGGTCAACATGAAGCACAGTTTTGGCGTCCGGCGTGCGGTTGTNNCATGTCCTTGATCAGGTAAATGCGGCCACGCGGGCTGTCGAGTTCATCGCCGAGTATCTGATACGTCGGGCAAGTAGCCGTGCAAAAGCCGCAGTGAACACAGCTGCGCAGGATCTCGTTTGCCCGCTCGATCCCCGGGTCTTGCATTTGTTCGTCAGTGAAATTCGTCTGCATTTACATGCGCCCCGTGTTCAGGATATTTCGAGGATCAAACTTCATGCGTAGCCCCTCGTTCAACAGTTTGATGCCTGTCGATTCAGGGTGGAACGCCGGATACCCCGTGCCCCGTATCAGCGTTGCGTGTCCCGCAATGTCGCCCATATGCTGACGCAGATCTTCGCCGTTCGACAGCGCCCAAACCAGCCCGCCGCCCCAATCATAAGCCACCTCGGCCCCCGTGTCGCGCAGCTTTGCACCCAGTTTCGGCCCATCCGATGGCTTGACGGAGAACCGCCAAATATCCCCTTCGCGGCCTGCAAAATTTGTCAGGTCCCGCACGGCAGTCCAGTCAAATTCCGTCACCATGCCGCCAAGCTTTTTCACAAGTTCCGTGGCACGATAGTTAACGGAACCTTCCAGTCCTTCGACCCGAATAACTGTCTTGCCCGCAATATGCGCCGCCCCGTTTACGTCGAAAGGTGAACCGAGGGCTTCTGACATGCTGGCCACGGCCTCTTCATCCGATTGGCCTTCGATTATTACGGTTTTGCTGGCCTCGGGGGCCGGTAGGACTTTGAAGCTGATTTCGGTTAGAACACCCAATGTGCCATAGCTGCCGGTCATCAGTTTGACCAAATCATAACCGGTGACGTTCTTCATCACCCGCCCGCCGTTCTTCAGAATTTGCCCCTGCCCGTCCACGAACCGCACGCCGATCACGCTGTCACGGCATGCGCCTGCCTGAATGCGTCGTGGGCCAGAGGCGTTGGTAGCAACAACGCCCCCAATGGTGGATTGCCCTGTAGCGCCGTAAAGACCACGCATGTCGCCTGGCTCGAACGGCAGGCGTTGACCCTCGGTTGCCAAAGTAGTCTCGATTTCGGCAAGCGGGGTGCCAGCTTGCGCGACAAGCGTCAGCGCACCCGGTTCGTATAACGTGATGCCGCTAAGGCCGGATGTATGCAGCGTATCGCCAGCCACCGGATGGCCGATCTGGCGTGTGTCACCGCCAACAATCCGCAAGGGACCTTTTGCCGAGGCGATTGCTTCGGACAATTCAGCTTCAGTAGTCGGTGTCATGATGCCCTCCGGCTTTCGGTTGCGGTCAGCGGGAAAACCTTGGCGGGATTAAGTAGCCATTTTGCATCGAACACGTCTTTGACGTCCAGCTGGATTTCAATATCCGCATCGGTGTATTGTGTTCCCATCAGGTCTCGCTTCTCAATGCCTACACCGTGTTCACCGGTTAGGCATCCGCCGACCTCAACGCATAGTTTCAGGATTTCCGCACCCATCTTTTCGCATGTCTCAAGGTCGTTCGGCTTGTTGGCATCATAAAGGATCAACGGGTGCATGTTGCCGTCGCCAGCGTGGAAAACATTGCCCACGGCCAGACCGTATTCTTCCGAAAGCTCGGTTATGCGGCGCAGAACCAGCGGCAGTTGACTGACCGGAATCGTTCCGTCCAGACACATGTAATCGTTGATTTGCCCCATCGCCCCGAACGCCGCTTTGCGACCAGCCCAAATGGTTGCCGATTCCTCGACGCTTTGGCTTTCACGCAGTTCCACAGGGTTGTGGCGCTGCGCGATTTCGGAAATCAGGGCCAGTTGTTCTGTTATTTCGGTCTCGGAGCCCTCAACCTCCACGATCAACAATGCCTCAACATCAGGGTAACCGGCACCAACGAAATTTTCGGCCGCGCGGATAACCGGACGGTCCATGAATTCAATCGCGACGGGCAAGACGCCTGCTTTGATGATGTCGGAGACACAAGCCCCTGCGACCTCGTTACTATCGTACCCGATCAGGACAGGGCGCGCGCCTTCGGGTTTGTGTAAAATCCGCAAGGTTGCCTCGGTCACGACGCCCAGCTGCCCTTCGGAGCCGCAAATCAGCCCCAGAAGGTCATAGCCGGCGGCATCGAGATGGGCGCCGCCGATTTCCAGCACCTCGCCCTCCATCGTTACCATTTTGACGCCCAACAGGTTGTTGGTGGTTACGCCATATTTCAAACAATGCGCCCCGCCAGAGTTCATGCCGATGTTTCCCGCAATCGCACAGGCCAGTTGGCTGGATGGATCAGGGGCATAGAAGAAATCCAACGCCTCGACAGCGCCTGTTACGGAAAGGTTCGTGCGCCCGCTTTGCACACGGATATAACGGTCATCGTAGTTGGTTTCCAAAACCTTGCTAAGTTTCGAGACCCCCAGAACCACCGAATCCGCCGTCGGCAAGGCTCCGCCTGCAAGCGACGTACCAGAGCCACGCGGAACAACGGGAATTCCCTCGGCATGGCAAACCTTCAGAACGGCGGCAACTTCTTCAGTGCTGGAAGGCAGCACAACGATCATCGGTGGGCAGCGATAGGCCGACAGCCCGTCGCATTCATAGGCTTTCACCTCGTGCTCGTCGAAAATCACGGCATCCCTAGGCAACACAGCCTGAAGCTGCGCCACGATTAGTGGCTTACGGGAAATAATGTTGATATCCGGTTGTGGCAATTCCATTGGAAACCTCTTGTGTCACAATTGGTAAATATATATTACCAATGCGTTAAATAAGCAAGATGGCAAACTCATCGTCCTTCAACCCGCCACGCAACAAGCGATAACATTGAAACCAACAGTAAAATCAACCAACCCGGCGCCAGTGGCGTCAGGCGAATGCCTTCTACGGTATAAGCTTCGCGGCGTGGTAGGCCCAGCCAGTTGCGGCCTTTAGCGACTCGTCCCATGCGGGTTCGGCGGATGTCTGGAATGGTGTTTTCAAGCTGGAATATCCCGCCGCCGGTGTCTGCTGCCAGTGCCAGCAACTCGACGCTGGCCCCGACGGGTTGCTCGAATTCACGCGGTGCGGCGGGGCCGACGGCAACGACGGTTTCTATGGTGCCATCAGATATCCGGTAGATACCATTTTCTTCGGCATCAAATTCCGCTTGCCATTTTCCCGCTGATATAACGGATAGTTCGGTTGTTCCCTGTTGGCCCGACGGGCCTGTAAATGTCACGCCCGAAGCAACCTCGCCCAAGGACCTGCGTTCAACTTTGATGTGTTTGCCAAAGGCCGTAGCGGATAAAGTTTCCTCTTCCAGCTCCGGTTCCTGCATTAACCAATGCGCCAATCGACGGAGCAGTTCCAGTTGCGGGCCGCCCCCCTCAAATCCGCGCGACCACAGCCACGCATGATCCGACGCCAGAATCGCGATGCGGCCTTTTTCGACACGATCAAGCACCAGCAACGGTTTATCGAATGCGCCCTGCATAACCACGTGCCCAGATCGGGGTTTCAAATCGATCTGACGCAACCAGCGCCCCCATTCGCCAGACACGCTTTCAAGACCAGCAGTCACGGGGTGTTGGCGGCCAACGTCTGTCAGGCGGGGGGCATAACCTTGTTCGATTATGCGGCCCGTAGGCAGCGCGGGCAGAACGGCGCGCATCGGGGACCGTGCGAGGCTTTCAACCTCGGCAAAAGCAGGCCCGGCCACCAATAAAATCGCGCCCCCTGCGCGCACATAGCGTGCGGCATTTTCAAGGTAGAGGTCTGGCAAAATTCCGCGACGTCGATAACGGTCAAAGATTATCAAATCAAAATCGTTGATCTTCTCCATGAACAATTCACGCGTCGGAAACGCAATTAGGGACAGCTCCGACACCGGCACCCCGTCTTGTTTTTGCGGCGGACGCAGGATGGTGAAATGCACCAGATCAACCGAGGCATCCGCCCTAAGAAGATTGCGCCATGTGCGCTCGCCTGCGTATGGTTCGCCGGAAACCAGCAGTACGCGCAGGCGGTCCCGTACGCCGTTAATGGGCAGGATGGCGCGGTTGTTGCGGTCAGTAATCTCGCCACTTGCAGCGGGTATTCGCAGGTCCAGTAGGTTAATGCCTGCATGTTGTAATGGCAACGAAAGGGTCACGCTTTCGCCAACGGGCACCTGAAACTGCTGTTCCGCACCGCCATCAATCGAGGCCAGAACGGTGGCGGGGCCAAGGCTGCTCGGCACAGGGCCACTATCCTCGATCCGCATTTTCAATTCGAGGGGTTCGCCAACAATCCCGAAGGCTGGCGCGTTCTCCATTACGATCCGACGATCCCAATCCTGTGCGCGCCCCGTTTGCAACAAATGCACAGGTGCGGGGAAGTCGGGGGGTGGTTGCAGGTCGTGTATACGCCCATCACTTAGAATTATCGCGCCTGCAATCCTGTTGGGTGCGACTTGCGCAGTGGCATCACTTAACGCGGCCAGCAACATGGTTCCCCGTGCTGTGGCCCCTTCGGGTGTGTCGCGCACGGTTACGGTTACAACCTCTAACGGTGCATCGGTTTGATCTTCCAGCTGTGCCAAAATCGCAGGCACAGCGGTTTGCATTTGTTCAGTACGGGCAGGTAACGTTTGGCTGGCGGTTTCGTCTATCACGACGAATGCAATGTCTGAAAGCGGGGTGCGATCCTCTTGTTTATAAGACGGGTTCAGCAACGCGCCCAGCACCAAGGCCGCCGCCAACCCGCGCAAGAACCACCCGCGCAAGCCTAACCATGCAGCAATTCCCAGCAAAACGAGGTTCAGTGCAGCTACCCCCGCCAGCAGTTCCCATCCGATCAACGGGGCATATGAAATGGAGCTGACCATTATTCCCCCAATCTTTCCAGAAATGCCGGAACGTGGACTTGGTCGGCTTTATAATTGCCCGTCATGACATACATCACAAGGTTCACCCCGAAACGTCGCGCGATTTCACGTTGACGCTCGCCGGTTAGACCACGGCCGACGGGAAACATCGGTTGGCCGCTTTCCGAAACAGCCCAAGCAGAGGCCCAGTCGTTCGCACCAATCACAATGGGCGTCACGCCATCGTTCTGGTCGGTGTCGACGTTGGAGGCCTCGACCCAGACATCAGGGCCGGACCAGCGGCCAGGGAAGTCTTGCAGCAAGTAAAACGCGCGTGTCAGCACATGCCCCTCGGGAATGGGGCTCAGCGGCGGAATATCGAGGTTCTCTGTCAGGCGTTGCAGTGCTTTACCGTTGGGTGTCAGCACGCCGAACCCGCTGCCAAGTTGGGCGTCGCGGGTGTCAAAAACGATCATTCCGCCAGTTGCCAGATACCTGTTCAGGCGTTGTACGGCAGCGTCCGACAAGGCCGGCTGATTGCTGGTTATCGACCAGTACAGCATTGGCAAAAGGCTAAGATCATCTGTTTCAACATTCACACCGATGGGGGTGATTGGCTCGATAGAGGTGCGTTGATTCAGGGCCGTGCTAAGGCCAAGCAACCCCGCCGCGCTGATGTTATCGACGGTTGGGTCACCCGTAATCACGTAGGCCAGTACTGTATCATTCGCGGCCAGAATTGCGCGTGCCTCATCCGCCTTGGCTTCCGGTGCCGGGATTAAGCCAACCAGCAAAATCAACCCCATCGCACGTGTCGCACCTCTGTTGAATAGGCGACCCGTCACCCACAGCGTTCCCAAAATATCCAGCATGAACAACGTTAATGCCACTATCAGGAACCAAGGTTTAAGGGATTGCTCGTTCGTTTGGCCAAGCACTTCGATGCTGGCCCCAACAGGAATATCGAGCGCGGCGAGCATGTCATTCGCCCGCAAAACATTTACGGCCACCCTAAGATCGCCAGACCTGTAAAGCCCCGGTTGCGCGTCTGGACCAACAGGGTTAGCCAAGCGCTCCCCGCTAACAGGCGTAACCATTTCCGCGCTGCCCAGCCGCCCGAACCCGTCGAGGATTTTATCCGGCATCCACATTCGCCCGTCGAGTACGGCCGCGTCCCCTTCTGTGTTCGCGCTGATCGACAGACGCTTTAACATCTGCACGAACAGGCCTGATAGCGGCAAGGTTGACCACTCCGCATTCGCGGTGACATGGAACAAAACCACGCGCCCGTCGCCTTGTTGGCGTTGGGTGACCAGTGGCGTTCCGTCTTCCAACGCTGCCAGTGTGCGCTTTGCAAGATCTGGCGCGGGTTGGGCAACGACTTGGGAGAACACCTCGACATCCGCCGGAACAGGCAGGCCGAAAAACGGACTGGCTTCGGGGAATGGGCTAAGGTGTTTGGGCGCGCTCCATGCCATTGCCCCGCCAAGCGTGCGCCCGCCTGCACGCAATCGCACGGGCAGTAGCGGGTCATCTTCAAGCTGCCCCGCACCATCGGCAGCCAAACGCGGGCCAGCGAAACGCACCAGAAGGCCGCCTTTTTCCACCCACGCCAAAAGCTTGTTGGACGAGGCAATCGACAACGCCCCAACGTCTGACAGAATGATCACATCCGGTGCCCCTAACAGGACATCGGACAAGTTCCCTTCGATCAATGCCGTTGATGGTTCCAGCGCTTTGCGAAGGTAATGCAAAGGGGCGACCAATTGCGGCCCCTCCTGAATGGAGGCCCCGACCAGCGCAACCTTACGCCGACGCGACCCGTCATCAGCCAAGGCAACCGCCCCTGCCGAGGTTTGGCCCTGCAATGTTACCCGCGTAACGCGGTTGGTTAATTCCAGTGGCATGTCGAAGGTTAGAGTTATTTCGGTTTCTTGGGCAGGAAGTGTTCCACTGATCGAAGCGAATGACACTTCGGTGCCATTTGGTGCCGCTCCGAAAGCTGTGAGTGTGATCGCTTCAGCCGTTGCCGGCGCACCGATAACGGTTGCGCTCAACTGGCCTGCGTCAAGTTTCAACGGTAGCAGCGCGAGAGGGCGATTGCTCGTTCCGATGATCCGCAACGGGCCCTTTGTGTCCAGCATAATAGCGAGATCGGCGTCGCTGTGTTGTAAACCATCCGTTAACCAATAGGTTTCGAAACCACCTTCATTCCCTAGCCAGTCGATTGCGGCTTGCCTGTCAGGCGTCCATGATTGCGGCTGCAATGCACGTAAAACCGACAACCAATCCCGAGCATCACGGTAGGGCATTCCTTGCGGCAAGGGTTGCGTTAAGGATGCGAATACTGTTGGTCGCCCAGCGCGCGCAGCCTGTTTCAACAGGCGTTCTGTTTCTTCCACACGCGCCACCCAATCGGGGGCGCTGGCCCAGCCGCCGTCCATTACGATCAGTAACGGGCCGTCACCATCCGTGCGGGTTTCGGGGTTCAAAACGGGTTCGGCAAAGGCGAAAACCGCCGCCGCGATGGCCAACATTCGTAAAAGCAGCAACCAGATCGGCGTTTTGTCGGGCGTCTTGTCGATGTCCTTCAAGCCCACCAGCAAGCTCACTCCGGGGAAGCGCAGGTGTTTGGGCGACGGTGGTGTGGCGCGCAGCAGCCACCATAAAAGCGGCAAGGCCAACAGGCCCAGCAGCATCCACGGTGTCAGAAATACAAGCGAACTCATCGCTGCCCTCCGATCACCATATGCAACCACAACAACGCCGCCTTGGGGCTTTGGGAGGTGTAGTGTTTCAGATATTGCCACCCCGCCTGTCTCGCAAATTCTTCCAGCGCGGCGCAACGTTGCGCCAACTTTTCACGATATTCCTCGCGCAGAGCTTTGGCGCGGTGCGTTTCAAACGACAACCCGCCGCCCATGCTTTCAAAGATCACGCGGCCGTCAAAAGGAAAAACTTCTTCGGTGTCGTCCAGAATATGGACCAAGCACCCTGTACCAGCCCTTTCGGCGATGGTTTTCAAGGGCGGGAAAATTTGGCCTTCTGCGCCCATGAAATCCGAAAGAAACACACTTCGCGCGGCTTTCAAGTCACCGAATTCCGGCACAGATCCGTATTCCGGGCGGGCCTGTTCGACGGTAGATATCGCCTGTGCGATACGCTGCAATTGTCGTTCGCCTGACCGCGGTGTGGCAGCAATTGTTGCGGGGAATGCAATCCGCTCGCCAGCTTTGGACAATAGAACAGACAAGGCCATGGCCAACAAATTTGCCCGCTCGCCTTTGCTGGAAACGCCGCGTTTCCCGCTGTAATCCATGGATTGCGCGGTGTCGGACCAGATCGCAACGGTATGCGCGGATTCCCATTCGCGTTCGCGAACGTAAGCTATATCGGATCGCCCGGACCGCCTCCAGTCAACGGTTGCCAGATCATCGCCTGGTAACGCCTGACGGTATTGCCAGAAATCCTCGCCTACACCTGCACGCCTACGCCCGTGATCCCCCATCGCCACACTTGCCGCAAGGCGCGATGCCTCGACCATAAGGGCGGGGAATGTGGTGGCGAGACCTTCGCTGGCTGCGCGAAGATCGGCAGATGGGCGGGGTTGGTTCAAGCAGAGGACCCCTCGCCAAGCACTTGGTCAATCAGCGTAGTGATTAGTTTATCAACCGTTAACCCTTCGGCCCGCGCTGCAAAGCCCAGCGCCATGCGGTGCTTCAAAACCGGATGGGCAAGCGCCGCGATATCATCTGCATTCGGCGCGAACCGACCGTCCATCAAGGCCCGCGCCCGAACGGCCAGCGACAAGGCTTGTGCAGCACGCGGCCCCGGCCCCCAACTTACGGAATTGTTAACGAGGTCTGACGCCCCCTCGCCCGGCCGCGCGGCGCGGACCAGATCGAGGATCAGCTCGACAATGCTCTCGCCAATCGGCATGCGCCGAACGGCGGTTTGGGCTTCGATTAGACCAGCAGCGTCAAACACGGCAGAAACCTCGGAATCCTCGACGCCTGTGGTTGCCAGCAGGATATCGCGTTCAGCGTCGCGGTCGGGGTAGTCCACATCGATTTGCAGCAAGAAGCGATCAAGTTGCGCTTCGGGCAGCGGATATGTCCCTTCTTGTTCAATCGGGTTTTGCGTGGCGAGAACATGGAACGGCGACGGCAAATCCCGCCGTTTTCCGGCGACAGAAACATGGTGTTCCTGCATCGCTTGCAACAGCGCGGATTGGGTGCGCGGGCTGGCGCGGTTAATCTCGTCCGCCATCAGAAGCTGGCAGAAAATCGGACCTTCGATAAATCGAAACGCGCGGGCACCGTCGGCGGCGGTTTCCAGAACCTCGGCCCCAAGGATGTCGGCGGGCATCAGGTCCGGCGTGAACTGCACGCGGTTGGAATTCAGGCCAAGGACGACACCCATCACTTCGACCAAACGCGTTTTGGCCAAACCGGGGGCGCCGACCAACAGGCCATGCCCGCCGCACAGAATTGCCGTTAAGGTTTCGTCGACGACTCGGGTTTGTCCGATGATGCGACGCGCGATCATCCCTTGCGCTTGCGTCAACTTCTCTGCGATTTGTTCAAATGCCGCGATGTCCGGGTTTGACATAACCACCCCTTTGCCAAAATAATTTCGCCGCTGTCTGGATTGCAACGACCGATATGCGTGCCTATCTTAATACAGCAAATCACAATAAGGCAGAGGGTAATGTCCGATTCCCATCAGAAATCTGTGAGCGCGAATGCCGACAGCATCGCGACCGCCGCGACCAAAGCCGCCAAGGGCCAAGGGCCTGCCCCCGTACACCTGTGGAACCCGCCGTTTTGCGGGGATTTAGACATGCGGATCGCCCGCGACGGGACATGGTTTTACCTTGGCACGCCTATCGGGCGTGAACGGTTGGTTAAGCTGTTCTCGACTATTATTCGCAAGGATGGTGACGCGTATTTTCTGGTAACACCTGTGGAAAAGGTCGGCATCAAGGTCGATGACGCGCCGTTTGTGGCGGTGGATTTCGACGCAAAGGACAAGGTCATCACCTTCACCACCAACGTCGGGGAAACCGTGCAGGCGGGGCCGGACAACCCGATCCGCGTTGTTTTGAACCCTGACGGCGGCGAGCCTTCGCCCTATGTTCTGGTCCGCACCAACCTTGAAGCGTTAATAGATCGTAAAAGCTTTTACCGCCTTGTGGATCAAGGCGAGGCGGAAACGGTTGACGGGGTTGAATGGTTCGGCGTCTGGTCGGCAGGCGTTTTCTTCCCGTTTATCCGTATTTCCGACCTTTAAGTCTTCAGGTAATCGCTGAATTCGTTAAGAACCTGTTCATAAACCGGACGCTTG
>DFBD01000070.1 GCA_002367255.1 Rhodobacterales bacterium UBA3089
GAAAATCGAACACCAACGCCTGTTCGGCGAGCTGCGAAAGGCGGGGTTTAACACAGGTGTTATTTCATCGAAATTATGAGGGTTCTGAGTAAACATATCATATCTACCGTCACTTTTCTGACCGCACAAATTGCCTTTCGGAGTCCTGCAAAAGTACGGTGAGCAACCCCTCCCTATATTCACATTTGAATACGTGAATTACTTTCATGCACTAATTTTTAGTGTTAATTACTGTTTTTTCCAAGCTAGAATTCGAACATTATAACCAACGGAGATTCCCATGACTGACACACCCTACGGTTTCGACACCCTGCAAATCCACGCGGGTGCGCGGCCTGACCCCGCAACGGGTGCGCGCCAGACACCAATTTACCAAACTACGGCCTATGTTTTCCGCGATGCGGATCACGCAGCGGCGTTGTTTAATCTTCAGGAAGTCGGGTATATTTATTCCCGCCTGACGAACCCCACCGTGGCCGTATTGCAAGAACGGGTGGCAACGCTGGAGGGCGGCGTCGGGGCGGTGGCCTGTTCGTCTGGCCACGCAGCGCAAATCATGGCGCTTTTCCCGCTTATGCGCCCGGGGGCTAACGTGATCGTTTCAACCCGCCTTTACGGAGGCTCCATCACGCAGTTCAGCCATACGATTGAACGCTTCGGCTGGTCGGCCAAATTCGTTAATTTCGACGACCTTGATGCGATTGCCGAGGCTGCGGATGAAAACACCAAGGCGGTGTTCTGTGAAAGCATTTCAAACCCCGGCGGTTATCTGACCGACATCCCGTCTGTTGCGGCTGTAGCCGACGGCCTAGGCGTTCCGCTGATTGTCGATAACACATTGGCGACGCCATACCTGTGCAACCCGATTGCCCAAGGTGCGACGCTGGTGGTGCATTCCACCACCAAATACCTGACCGGAAACGGCACCGTTATGGGGGGCATCGTTGTGGACAGCGGCAATTTCGATTGGTCCGCCAGTGACAAGTTCCCGTCGCTATCACAACCAGAACCCGCCTATCACGGCATGACTTTCCACGAGACTTTCGGCGCACTGGCCTTTACGTTCCACGGCATCGCCATCGGGTTACGCGACCTTGGCATGACCCTAAATCCACAGGCCGCGCACTACACACTGATGGGCATTGAGACGCTAAGTCTGCGCATGGAACGCCACGTTGAAAACGCTTTGAAGGTCGCCAGTTGGTTGGAAAACGACCCGCGCGTAGATTTCGTGACCTATGCGGGCCTGCCTTCCTCGCCCTACCGTGATCGTGCCAAAAATCTTTACCCGAAGGGCGCAGGTGCGTTGTTTACCTTCGCGGTCAAAGGTGGATACGCGGCCTGCGTGAAATTGGTCGATAATGTCGAAATTTTCAGCCATGTGGCCAACTTGGGCGACACTCGCAGCCTGATAATCCACGCGGCATCGACCACGCACCGGCAATTAACCACCGAACAACAGGAGGCCGCTGGCGCCTCGTCTAATGTTGTGCGCCTGTCAATCGGGACCGAAAATGCCGATGATTTGATCCGTGATCTGGATCAGGCACTGGCCGCCGCGGTCAAATAACCAGCCGATTTTCGCGCAGCAGGGCTATCTGCTGCGCGAAAGCGAAAAACGTCTCCACAAACCGGATCAAAGCCTTTAAGAATACATTAGTAATAATGATGTTCTCGCTTTTTTTGGTACGAGAATGGTTAAGGGCTCTTTAATTGATGCAACCCGTTCTAGCACTGGAACTATCTACGGATGGAATCCTGCTACACGAACTGTCTTACGACGGCGTGTGGCGCCGGATATCTGCGGCTGCTTTGAGCGACCCGTTTTTGCCAAAAAAAATGGTTGCCATGAAACAGGCCGCACGGGCATCTCAAGGGCGATTTTTCAAGAACTATGTTTGGTTGCCGCCTGATCAAATCAAAGGGTTGGAGGTTAGACTAACCGCTCAGGAACCCGATGACCGTCAAGCCGAAGCCGAAGCCATCGTGCGTGCTGACCCCGCTTTTTCAGACGGCGACTACATCGTCCAATTCGGCGAGGAAGACGTTAACGGCAACGTAAAAATCGCCGCCGTTAATCGCGCTGTCCTGCAAGAAGCGAACCGGTTTGTCAGCGGATATGGCTTTGCCAGTGAAGATTTCACATCGCGTGACCGTATCGACGGGTTTAATCAACAGCCATATTTCACGATCTCCGGCCAACCAAAAATCGCGGTGAACTACCCTAAAGTCGGCTTTTTCGCCGGAACAAGCATGGCGTTGGCCGCGATAGTTGCTGGCGGATACTGGGCCTACACAAGCATTGATTTCACCCCTGACCCCAGCGACGCAATCGAAGCCACCGAGGAACGCATCCTTGAAATCGACGAGGACCCACGCGCGCCCATCCGCCCCACCGACATCGCTGAGAATGCGGAGCGGCCGCCATCGAAAATTATATCGTTCGACGATAATCTAGAACCGCTGCCGGAACATGACACCAACGTCACAACGTTCGAGGCATTGGTTGAACAGGCCCGCCTTGCCTCCTCGTTGGAAATCGCCGAGGTGCCTCGGGCAATTGCGCCGCTAAGTGCTGTTAACGTTGGCACGCCATTAACGGAAACTCTGGCGGCAGTAACTGCCGATGACCTGCCTGCCCCTGAAACCACCGGGTTTCCAGTTACCGCGACCCAAACAATTACGCTTGCAAGCGGCACTGCGGCAACGGATTTCGCAGGCGGCACACCAATGGCGCGCTACGCCCCGGTCACACCCGAGGCGGCTTATGTCAGTTCCCCTCGTTTAACGGATGTGTTGCCGCGTGATGACAGCACCGTGGTTCTGGCCGCACAGCTTCGCAAATACAACGACAGTCTGGGGCTGACGCATGTGCGCGAAAACAACGCCGCATTAGCGCGCATCGCTCGTACGGAAGCCCTGCAACAGGCACCTACGAATGTGATCAGCGGGCGGCCTGCGATCTTGCCGGTTTTGCGTGGTGGCGTGCAGATTTCAGACGTACAGTTACCGCCACCACCGCTGACGTTAACCATCGCCCAGCTTCAAGCTTTGCCGCCTGTTGTCACACAAGGTTTTCCGCGTATCACGCCAACGCTGCGCGACGGTCGTAACGTCGCCGATCTACCGCCCGCCCCCGTAGCGGTCGTGGTTGAGGAACCCGCGCCGGCTGAAACCGGACCTGACGGGGAACCTTTGGTGCAGTTCACCACCATTGTTTCCGGCCTGACCACCGAACAACTGCAACGAATCCCCCCCCGCGTGTTCGAAGGCCGCCCCGCGATCCTTCCGCAACTTCGCGGCGGTATCGAGGTTGGCGCGGTCTCCGAGGTCGTACCCGCCGAGCCAGACGCGCTGGAAGAACCGGAACCGGACCCCGAGCTAACCGACGCCCAGCGCTTGCACCCGCTGGCCCGACCAGATTCAGTTGAGCTAACGGCGCTCGTCGCCAGCCTTTCGCAATCAGCCGTACCTAGCACGCTTAGCCCCCTCCACCGTCCTGCCGGATTTGCGGAACGTGTTAAGGCCATGGCCGACGCAATCGCCGAACAGGCGCGCGTAACCCCGACATTCACAGACGCCCCGCGCACCGTTGATGTACCAACTTCGGCCAATGTTGCACGGACTGCAACGATTGAAGGCGGCATCAATCTACGGGAAACCAGCCTGATCGGCGTCTTCGGAACCCCGGGTAATTACCGCGCCCTACTGCGGCAACGCGGTGGGAAGTACAAGATGTTAGCGGTAGGCGACAAGATTGACGGCTGGACAATTGTCGCCATCGCCGAAAGCGAAGTTCGCCTGAAAAAAGGCAGTCGCACCAAAACCCTTAAGCTTCCAGCCGAGCGTTAACAGCCGGGCTACCCACATTCAGGGTAGGGTATTTGATTGCGGTTCCGCCCTGACCTGCGCCCTTAAAGCAACATCGCGCTGGCCAGTCCAAGGAATGCAAAGAACCCGACGATGTCCGTTACTGTTGTTACAAATACACCCGACGCCAGCGCGGGGTCAGCGCCAAGTTTATCCAGCCCGATGGGTATCAAAATTCCCGCCATACCGGCGATCAGCATGTTACCAATCATCGCAAGGCCAAGCACCACGCCCAGCATCGCGCTGCCATACCACACATAGCCGACGCCCCCAATTATCACCGCGAACACAATGCCGTTAGCAACCCCGACAAGAAATTCGCGCCACACAATCCTCGGGGCATTCGCATGCGTCAAATCACGCGTCGCAAGTGCGCGAACGGCAACCGTCAATGTCTGGGTTCCCGCGTTCCCACCCATGGAGGCCACAATCGGCATTAGCACCGCGAGGGCCACGATTGCCTCGATCGTACTGGCAAATAGCGCGATAACAATAGACGCCAGAACCGAGGTGAAAAGGTTAACCGCCAGCCACGGAAAGCGGCTGCGCATGGTTTTCCAGACACGGCTGGACAGGTCCTCGTCTTTCAAACCAGCCAGCAGGTTCATGTCCTCTTCGGCGTGATCCTCAAGAATTTCCATCGCATCATCGATAGTGATAACCCCGACCAAACGCCCCGAGGCCTCTACCACCGGTGCGGAAACCATATGGTACTGGTTGAACGCATAAGCTACGTCTTCTTCGGATTGGTCCACGGGAATGGCGCGAAAATCTTCGTGCGCCAAATCCAGCAGCAGTACCTCACGCGCGGCCCCCATGATCCGGCTAAGCGGAACGGAACCAACCGGATGCATCGTCGGGTCAATCACGATCACATCATAAAAATCCTGCGGCAAGTCTTCGCTGGCCCGCATATAGTCAATCGCATCACCGACAGTCCAATGGTTGGGGGCAAGGACCATCTCGCGTTGCATAAGACGACCGGCAGTGTCGTCCTCGTACTGCAAGGATTGTTCAACCGCGACACGGTCCGCATCATCGAGCGAACCCAGCAAGGCTTCCTGTTGTGGCGTATCCAGATCTTCGACCAGATAAACAACATCGTCGGTATCAAGGTCTTTGACCACCTCGGCCAGCACCGCGTCCGGCGTGTCAGCCATGATCTCGTCACGCGCACCTTCTTCAAGCTCGGACAGAACCTCGCCGTCAACGTGGTCCCCCCAAAGGCGGACAAGGCGGCGGCGGTCGTCCTTACCGATTTGTTCCAAAAGGTCGGCGATGTCGGCTTCGTGCAGGTCTTCGAACAATAACAGCAGCGCTGATTGCGACCCCTCATCCACCGCTGCCAGCACAGCATCCACCAGCCCCGAGCCTAGCGCGTATACGTCATCGTCTTCGCGGATTGTATTTTCAGGCATACGAACCCTCGCTGGTTATAAGGCACATGTCGCGCCATGTAGGTAAATCTTCCAACATTTTATAGCGTGGAATTACAGCGTAAATACCCTTTTATGCGAAGTTTCATGTTTATTGTGGCGCACAATCAGCCGCAGGATGCATCTTTTCACCATACGCACCCCGCATGGTGAAGTACCCAATGTGTAGTTCGGCGACAAAACACAACCACAACATGTGCCGTACCTTCCGATTTTATTGAAACTCTTACATGTTTTAGTATAGATACAAAGCTACAGGTTTGGGCGATAATTCGCCGATTATCCCCAGCTATGGGGGGAGAAGAACACGACAGCAAGATCGTAACCAACAATGGACAGGAGAGTTCCGAAATGACCGACATATCCGAAGGGGCGTATAGCGACCCGAACACCACCCCCCCAATGGCACAGGCTATACCGCTAGGTATCCAGCACGTGTTGGCGATGTTTGCCTCCAACGTGACACCTTCGATTATCGTTGCTGGCGCTGCCGGTTTCGCGTTTGGTGGCGAGGACATGACATATCTTGTACAAATGGCCATGCTGTTTGCCGGTATCGCAACGCTATTCCAGACCGTAGGCATGGGCCCAATCGGCGCGCGTTTGCCAATCATGCAGGGTACCAGCTTCGCGTTTGTATCCGTTCTGGTGGTTATCGCCGCCAACGACGGGATGGCTGCAATGTTCGGTGCAATCATAATCGGTGGTATCTTCCACTTCTCGCTTGGTTCGGTGATCGGCAAAATCCGCTTCCTGTTCCCGCCGCTCGTAACGGGCCTTGTTATCCTTGCAATTGGTCTAAACCTCGTGGCTGTCGGCATTAAGTACGCTGCCGGTGGTGCTGCGAAATTCCAGATGGAAGCAGACAGTTTTGGCTCGCTCGCGCATTGGGGCCCTGCCCTGACGGTTGTTCTTGTAGCACTTGGTTTCAAATTCTGGACCAAAGGAACAATGTCTGCCGCTGCAATTCTGATCGGCCTGATCGCGGGTTACATCGTGGCGCTGATCTTCACAGACCTCGTCAGCTTCGGCAACGTCGGCAAAGCCGGTTGGGTCTCCATCCCGAAGCTGATGCCATACGGTTTTGAATTCAACATTGGCGCAGTTGTCGCCGTTGTCCTGATCTCCATCGTTTCAGCGATTGAAACTGTGGGTGACACCAACGCAACCACCAAAGGCGGCGCGGGCCGTGAAGCTACGGATGACGAAATCAGCGGCGCAACATACGCCGACGGTCTGGGTTCCGCAGTTGCCGGTTTGTTTGGTGGTTTGCCAAACACATCGTTCTCGCAAAACGCGGGGATCGTCGCCATGACAGGCGTCATGAGC
>DFBD01000035.1 GCA_002367255.1 Rhodobacterales bacterium UBA3089
GGGGTCAAAGAACAAAACTAGAAGATGATCGACTCTTCAGTGGTTTGTAACGTGAACTTGGCAAGACCAAGATTCGCCGCGCTTCGGTCAATCACAAGGTAAATAAACACTTCGTTTGCCGATTTTAGCCTGCGGACCAAATGATACTGCGTCTCCAGAGTGATTACGACATCTTCAAGCACATCCCCTGCACCCAAATCCTTAACGGCCTTGATTTTCGAGTTAACCTTATCGATATCCAGGACCGTCGAGTCAAAATCTTCACATTCTGCCTGCGCAAGCAATACGCCAGTTTCAGAATCAACCAAACAAGCCCCAACGAATCCATTCAGATCAACTATTCCCAGTTGTGCAAAATCTTTGGTCATGGACCGTCGTTCTTCAACTAAGGCAAGTTTGCTTTCGCTAAGCGGAGTGCTGCTATCCGAAGTAGATTCGTCAACTGCCCTTAGCAAAACCACAGGTTCTTTCCGTCGTTGCTCAGGCGAGTTTTCCTGTGTGTTCTTTATTTTGTGCATAAACAGCATTTTGATCCTGCCCTGATAAATACCACCAACACTTCTTAGTGTTACGAAATACGACTCATAAGGTTCAGTGTGGTTACCAAACATATATAATTTGTAAATATGATAATATCAACCAGAGCTTGTATTATTTAGTGGATGCTGTGTTTGAGGAAACCCCGACCTGCGCGGCACGCAACAACCTGTCACCTATGGCAAACCCTGTGGACATGACCTGAATGATAGAACCTTTGGTAGTGTTCGGAACCGGCGCTTCAAACATTGCCTGATGCAATTTAGGGTTGAATTTATCGCCAACCTCGGGAGTAACTGGAAGAATTTTGTGTTTCTCGAACACTGACAACAATTCACGCAAGGTCAACTCCAAGCCTTCCGTTAGGGAGGTATGTTCTTTACGCAAATCATCGTCGATGTTTTCCAGCGCGCGTTCAAGATTGTCCTGAACCGACAATAAATCACGGGCCAGTTTTGTACCCCCGTACATTTCTGCATCACGGCGGTCACGTTCGGCGCGTTTCCGCAAGTTTTCAGTCTCCGCAAACGCACGAAGCAAGCGATCTTTTAGTTGATCGCGTTCTTTGATAACGGAATCTATGTCAGGCACTGCCAAAACATCTTCTTCAAGCTCCAGTTCTTCTTCGGGTGTATCGATATCGTCCAAAAACCCGTTTTCTTTTTCGTCACTCATCTTGCTTGCTTTCTATTTCAGGTCCGACGGGACATTAACCTACCCACCAGCTGCGCGGTGTAGTCGACAATCGGAACAATCCGGCCATAATTCAGCCTCGTCGGTCCAATCACGCCTACTGCGCCAATAATTTTTCGCTCAGCGTTCATATAAGGTGAAACCACCAAAGAGGAACCCGAAAGTGAGAAAAGTTTGTTCTCGGAGCCAATAAATATGCGGACTCCGTCACCTTCTTCTGTCAAATTCAGTAAATGGGCCAAATCCCGCTTGCGTTCAAGGTCATCGAACAGCTGCCGGATACGCTCCAAATCCAGTTCCGAAGCCCCGTCTTCGACAAGATTCGCCCTTCCGCGAACAATCAAGCGGTCCCGCCCGTCCTGTTCATCAACCCAAATCGCCAGCCCGTCTTTAATAAGGCTCTGCGATAATCGATCGAGTTCCTGTCGGTGTCGTTCGATCTCCCGCGCCACGACGCTTTGCATTTGCGAAACAGTATGGCCTTCGAGGATGGCATTCAAGAAGTTCGCCGCTTCGCGCATGGAAGACGGGGTTAGACCGGCTGGCGGCGTGAAAAGACGGTTTTCGACCTGCCCGTCGGCGGTCACTAGAACCACCAGTGCCTTTTCCGGCGACAGCGCAACAAATTCAAGATGCTTGATGGGGCTTTCGGTTTTAGGCGTCAGAACAAGACTGGCCCCTTGGGTCAGGCCGGATAGCATCGAGCCAACCTTATCCATCATCCCTCCGATATCAGGTTCGTTGGTATCAAGGGAGCGCTCGATTTCGGAACGCTCGTTGCCTGAAACAGTTCCAACCTCTAGCAGACCATCTACGAACATTCGCAAACCAACCTGTGTCGGGATACGCCCAGCCGAAGTATGAGGGGAATCTAGCAAACCCAAATGCTCAAGGTCGCTCATCACGTTTCTTATGGTTGCGGGCGAAACCTTTTCGGTCATCGCCTCCGTCAAAGACTTGGAGCCAACCGGATCGCCGGTTTCTAGATACGATTCCACCACTTGCCGAAAAACCTCGCGGCTGCGGTTGTTCAGATCTGAAAGCGGGGTGGTTTGCTTCATAAATTGACACCTTGGTTCACGTGAAACTATGCATTCCGGGGTGGTGGGTCAATCACAAGGATGGACGCAAGGTGCTACTTTGTTTATGAGGCAGGAAAACCAATCCAAACGGAGGCTCCAATGCGCCCATCTGGCCGTAATACCGACATCATGCGTGACATCGTTATCGAAACGAATGTTACCAAACACGCCGAGGGCTCTTGCCTGATCAAAATGGGTGATACACATGTGCTTTGCACCGCTTCGCTTGAAAGTCGCGTACCGCCGTTTCTGCGCAATTCCGGTCTTGGCTGGGTGACCGCGGAATACGGGATGTTGCCGCGCTCAACGGGTTCGCGGATGCGGCGCGAGGCGACGGCAGGCAAACAATCTGGCCGGACACAGGAAATTCAGCGCCTTATCGGTCGGTCCTTACGGGCTGGTGTGGATCGCGTTGCCATGGGCGAACGTCAGATCACGGTGGATTGCGATGTTATACAGGCCGATGGCGGCACGCGCTGTGCGGCAATCACCGGTGGGTGGGTTGCGCTGCGTTTGGCGACTAATCAGTTGCTGAAAGCTGGCGATATTAAGGAAGACCCGCTGACGGATCATATTGCTGCGGTTTCTTGCGGTATTTATGGCGGACAACCTGTGTTGGACCTCGATTACATTGAAGATAGCGATGCGGGCACGGATGCAAATTTCGTGATGACGGGCGCTGGTGGACTGGTTGAAATTCAAGGCTCGGCTGAAGGGGCTACTTTTTCCCGTGATGAATTCAATATCTTGATGGATTTAGCGGAAAAAGGCGTTGCTGATTTGGTGGCCGCACAAAAAGCCGCCGTGGCCTGATGCGCAAGTTCACCGAACCTAAACTGCTGATCGCGACCCATAATAAGGGCAAGCTGGAGGAGATTATCCGTCTGCTGGAACCCTATGGGGTCAAGGTTATTTCGAATGCCGAACTAGGTCTGCCTGAACCCGAAGAGACCGAGGATAATTTCGTCGGTAACGCACGGATTAAGGCACATGCGGCCGCCAAAGCTAGCGGCTTGCCCGCTCTGGCGGACGATAGCGGGATCGAGGTAGATGCTTTGGGCGGCGCGCCCGGCGTTTACACAGCAGATTGGGCGGAAACGCCAAACGGTCGCGATTTTCCGATGGCGATGACCAAAGTCTGGGACAAACTAGAAGCAATGAACGCCCCCGCCCCACGAACTGCCCGGTTTTGCAGTACCTTGGTGATGGCATGGCCCGACGGGCACGATGAAGTTTTCGAAGGTAAAATAGACGGGCAATGTGTCTGGCCAATGCGTGGCGAAGAGGGTCACGGCTATGATCCGATGTTTATGCCTGACGGGTATGAGATTACATTCGGCGAGATGGATCGTTGGGAAAAAAACAAGATCAGCCATCGGGCGGATGCATTTAACAAGCTGGTAAATGGATGCTTTGAATGAGTGTTAAGCGTATTTCCACCGGATCTCCGTTTGAAAAATCATTCGGATATAGCCGAGCGGTCGTTAAAGGCGGCTGGTGCTTTGTTTCCGGTGTTACGGGGTATGATTATACCACAATGGCAATGCCAACGGGTATTGCCAATCAAGCGCGAAATTGTTTTGAGACAATTAGCAACGTTCTAGCCGAAGCCGGTTTTGAAATGGCCGATATTGTGC
>DFBD01000181.1:0-4597 GCA_002367255.1 Rhodobacterales bacterium UBA3089
AGGGTAAAGCTGAAGTTCAAAACCCTCTTTCTCGGCCAGAGTTTTCAGGATTTCGATCGGTTCCTGACCAAAAGGATAATCCAGATAGGCAAAGCCGACCTTGACGCCCGTCATGTCACCGCCGCTTTGTTCCTTGATATAGGCGATGTCGTTGGCCGCCTGGCCCCAATACGTCGGACCAACCGGAAAGACCTGTGTGAACACCGATCCGTCAGCGGCGTCGCCCCGACCAACCAGAGATTGGATCAGAATATTCTGGTCTTTCATGATCCGCGGCAGCACAGCGAGGGAAACCGGCGTCGACAGTGTGTCGAAGATAAACACGCCTTCGCGCTTTAGCTTCTCATAGCACTCAATACCGCGCTGCGGTTCGTTCCCATGATCTTGAACGATGACTTCAATTTCATGACCGGCGATGCCCCCCTTCATATTGACCAGGGTCGCGAGGTCTTGCGCCGCTTGTGAAACCTGTGGCGTCACGAATGTGTAGGACTTGCTGAGATCATAGCATAACCCGAACTTTATCGTGTCCTCGGCTGCATTCGCGGCTGACAGGCTTGTCAGGCCTAATACGGCCGCGGCGGCCAATCGTTTTACATAAGTCTTGGTTTCCATTGGTTGGTTCCTCCTCTGTGGTTTCCCATACGGAAATGTTAGCTCAGCCAGCGTTTCCGTCTGCTGTAGTGCTTGATGTCGTGAAAATTCTTGCCCTCTCCCCCACCAAGATAGAACTCCTGAATGTCCGAGTTCGCCTTCAGTGCCTCCGCAGAATCGTGCATCACGACGCGCCCATTTTCGATCAGATAGCCGTGCGAAACGATCTCCAGCGCGGCCAGCGCGTTCTGCTCAACCAGCAGGACCGACAGACCTTGTTCCTTGTTGATCCGCTGGATGATCCCAAATATCTCAGCCACCAGAAACGGTGCAAGCCCAAGGCTTGGCTCGTCCAGCATCAACAGGCGCGGCTGTGTCATCAGCGCGCGGCCGATCGCCAGCATTTGTTGCTCGCCGCCTGACAGATACCCTGACTGAGATGATTTACGTTCTGCAAGGCGCGGAAAATACTCGTAGATGCGGGCTTTTTCCGAATTCACCTTTTGGCGCGACATTGACATTGGCGCTGCCGCCTCAAGGTTTTCATCCGGCGTCATATGCTCAAACACCCGGCGGCCTTCAATGACGTGGCAGATCCCCATAGCAACACGGTCTTGCGGCAGGGTATTGCCGATAAGTTGACCGTCAAAGCGAATTTCCCCCCGGCTAACCTTGCCGCGCTCGGCCTTCAGTAATCCGCTGATAGCCTTCAGGGTGGTGCTTTTACCCGCCCCGTTAGAGCCCAGAAGCGCGACCATTCCTCCCCGGGGGACCTCGATCGAGACCCCCTTGATCGCCAGCAGGACGGAGTCGTACAAAACCTCAATACTGTTCAGAGCCAGGATCGGGTCGGTTGCTGTGATATCAGGCTGTGCCATGTCGCCCCCTATTTCTTGAGCTGATCAAAGGGCCAAACCATCAGGTAATCCCTGACATTGGCGTAAAGCTTCCCCAGCCCCAGCGGCTCGACCATCAGGAAGATGACAATCAGCGCGCCGTAGGCTGCATTGGGAATATGTGCCAGTGTTTCATTGCCCAGATTCAGCCCCATAAAATTGGCCCCCATCGAGAACAGCTGGTTCACGACACCGGGCATAAGCAGGATCAGTGCCGCCCCAAGATAGCTGCCGATAATGCTGCCAAGCCCACCGACGATGACCATCGCCAGAACCTGGATAGACACGTTCACAGCAAACTGTTCGGGGGCCGCAAGAAAATAGAACGTCGACACCAAAATCGCGCCGCTGATACCCGCAATGAAAGACGATGCGGCAAAGGCGACCAGCTTATAGTAAAAGCTGTTCACGCCCAAAATTGCNNGCACCACCCGAATGCGACATAATAAAGGCCCGCATCCGAGGTAATCTCTTGCCCAAGTAAAGCAAAAGTGGGCGATTGCAGTGACGCGTGCGACCCTCCTGCGATCATGGGCGAATGGGTCAGTACCCAGTCCATAACGAACTGCATCGCAAGCGTCGTGAGTGCTAGGTAAAGCCCCTTAGTCCGCAGCGCCGCAAAGGCAAACAAACTTCCGATAACCGAGGAGGCCAGACCGCCTATGAGCAAGGCAATCTCCCATGGAAGTCCGAATTTCGCCGCGTGAACAGCCGAATAGGCACCGACCGCCATCACAGCCGCATATCCAAGATGCAGTTGTCCGGCCCAACCCGTTACAAGGTTCAGCCCCAACACAGCTGCCGTCCAGATCAACCAAGGCAGGATGTAGCTGTTCAGATAAAGCGAACTGACCAGATAGGGCGCTGCAAGCCCGAGCAGCAAAAAGAACACCACCGCGTTGCGATCTGCCGGAACCGGGAAGAGCTTGCTATCAGAAACATAACTGTTGTGGCGAACGCCAGAGAGACCGTAAATCATATCCTAAACCCTCTCGATGTCATGACGGCCAAACAGGCCATGCGGGCGGATCATCACCGTCAGGATCAACACGGCAGCGACAATCAGATCGCGGCTGCCACCTCCGACAATTTCGTCCAGATAGAACGAGCCGACACTTTCAAGAATGCCCAGAATAATGCCCGCAACAATCGCGCCAAAGATGCTGTCCAGTCCGCCCAGAACAGCCACGGTCAGCCCCTTAAGCAGCAGGATCGATAACGACTGGTCAACACCTTGAATTTCGCCCCAGATCACGCCGGTCGCCACCGCCACGATTGACGCCAGCCCCCAGGACAGGCCAACACCCCGCTCAACCGAAATGCCCACCGACCACGAGGCCATGTAGTCATCTGAAATCGCCCGCAACCGAAGACCAAGACGGCTGCGAAAGAACAGAAGAAAGGCAACAAACAGCGCAAGCGCAACGCCAGCACCAACAATGTGGATGCGGCTGAGAAGCATGTCGCCGACAAACAGCGGATCATAGCTGACCCCCAAGTCCATCGACCGCGAAGACCCGCCCCAAATTGCCAGGGTTGTGCCGCGCAGGAAGATGTCGATCCCCATTGTCATCATCAGGATCATGATAACCGGGCGTCCCGCCAATCGGCGCAGCGCGACCTTTTCGATGCCGATGCCCACGAAAAACATGATCACCATCGCCAAAGGAATGGCCACCCAAAGCGGCAGGCCCATGTTGTGCGAAAACGCCAGCACCACATAGGCGCCCAACATTGTCAGGGCCCCTTGTGCAAGGTTCGGCACAGACGACGATTTGTAAATCAGGACAAGCCCGATGGCAAAAAGCGAATAGAGCAGGCCCGTTAGCGCGCCATTCACTGTCAGCTCTGCCAGAAATACCAGATCCATCTTAAACCTCCCTGATCAACAGGGTACGTTCGACAGTCCCCGTTTCGCCTGTTTCGTACGTTACGACCGCTTTGACATGAACATCGCTTGCGCCGTTATAAAGCGCGTCGATAACCTGACCGTAGCGTTCTTCGACAACTTTGCGTCGCAGTTTGCGCGTTCTGGTAATCTCGCCGTCATCCGGGTCGAATTCTTTGTGCAAAGAGACATAACGGTGCAGTTGCAGACCCTCAGTCACCGCCTTGTTCACCCGCACAAATGCCTCTTTCACCAATTCGGCCACCTCGGGCCGTTGCGACAGATCCGCGTAGGATACGTAGGGCACGCCGTTGACTTCGGCCCAATGTCCGACTGCCTCGGCGTCGATACAGATCATCGCCGTCAACTCGTCCCGCCCCGCACCGACTACCGCAGCATCCTTGATGTAGGGGCTGAATTTCAGACGGTTTTCGATATAGTTGGGAACGTATCGTTCGCCACTTTTGGTAAAGACAACTTCGGACACGCGCCCCAGAACAACAAGATGGCCGTCATCTTCCAGATAACCGGCATCGCCGCTGTGCAACCATCCATCCTGCAATGCTTCGGCCGAGGCTGCTTCGTTTTTGAAGTATCCTTTGAAAACGCTGTCCGCCCTCATCAGGATTTCGCCGTCATCTGCGATCTTCACTTCGACCCCTGGCAAAGGCTTGCCGACAGTGTGCAGCTTAACCTCGCCCGGGGTCTGAATGGCGTTGAACGCGCTGTTTTCAGTCTGCCCGTACAGCTGGCGCAATTTGATGCCAAGCGCCCGGTAGAAGATGAAAGTATCCTCGCCGATGGCCTCGCCGCCGGTAAAGGCGCGTTTCAGGTGGACCAAGCCAAATTGGTCCTTGATCGGTCCAAAAATGATTTTCTCGCCAACCAGCCGCCCCAACCATTCAAAGGTTCCGCCGCCCTGGCCGTTCAGCTTGCGCCGCTCGGCCTCGACAGCCCGGTCCATAAAGAAATGATACAGCCATTTCTTCAAAGGCGTCGAATTTTCCATACCCACCTGAATGGAGGTCAACATGTGATCCCAGCTGCGTGGTGCCGCCAGATACAGGCTGGGGGCAATCTCGCGCATATCGCGTTGCACCGTTTCCTGACGCTCGGGCACGTTGACGGTAAAGCGGAACGCAATCCCCGCCGCCACTGTCAGCGCAAAGTCACCAACCCAAGCCATCGGCAGATAGGCCAGAACCTCTTCGCCAAAATC
>DFBD01000181.1:4650-9651 GCA_002367255.1 Rhodobacterales bacterium UBA3089
CACGATCCCCTTGGGCTTGCCCGTTGTGCCCGAGGAATGCATGAACACCGCCGGATCTTCCGGGCTGGATCCTTCAATCAGACGCTTGCGCAAATCCGGGTCGGCCGACATCGCCGTGGCACCCAGTTCCAACAGCTTGTTCCAGGACTGCAAGCCCGGCGCATCATAAAGGTTCAACCCACGCGCCTCGTCATAGACAATTGCATCCACCGACGTTCCGGCGTCGCGCAGCTCAAGGATCTTGTCGACTTGTTCCTGATCCTCGACCAGGGCGGCGACAACATGGGCCTCGCCAAAGAAATGCTTCAACTCGTCAAGCGTCGCCCCGGGATAGGCCGGCATGGCATAGGCGCGCAGCATCGACATCGCGGTCATGCCAGCATAAAGCCTGATGCGATTGTCACCCAGAATGATGACCGCATCACCGGGCTTGACCCCCAGGGCCACAAAGCCAGCGGCACAGCACAGAACCTCCTCGGCATAGGCCGCCCAGGTCACTTCTGTCCAAATGCCACGGTCTTTCTCACGCATGGCAATATCGCCACCATGTTCGGTCGCATTGCGCATCAGCAGACGTGCAATTGTCTCGCCTTCGGCGCTTGGCGCGCCCGTTGACCCGGCGGATGAAGGATTATTCACCATGTGCGCCTCCGATATAGGCTTCGATAACGCGCGGATCTTTGATGACCTCCCGCGGGATGCCGCTGGCGATCATTTCGCCATAATTCAGCGCCAGCATCCGGTCACAGATCCCGGTGATCACATCCATATGGTGTTCAATCAGCAGAACACTGACGCCGCGCTCGGCGCGGGCATCCAGAATGAACCGCGCCATGTATTCCTTTTCTTCCTGGNNGTTCATCCCGGCCATCGGTTCATCCAGGATCAGAAGATGCGGCTCGGCCACCAAAGCACGGGCCAGTTCCACGCGCTTCTTCAACCCGATCGGAATGCCGTCGACCAATTCGTGCCGGATGCTTTCCAGTTGCAGAAAGTCGATGACTTCTTCGACGACTTCACGGTTGGCAATTTCCTGGGGCCGCGCCAACCACCAGTACAGCGCCGTGCGAACCACGCCGGGATTCATATGGATGTGACGCCCCAACAGGATATTGTCGAGCACGCTCATCCCGTTGAACAACGCGAGGTTCTGGAATGTCCGCGCGACCCCCATGCCCGCAACCTTGTGTGGCGCGGTTCCGGTAATATCCTTGCCGCCCAACAGGATCTTGCCCTTCTGTGGCGGGTAAAACCCGGTGATCGCGTTGGTCAGCGTCGTCTTTCCACTACCGTTGGGACCGACAAGACCAAAGATTTCGCCCTTCGCAAGCTTTAGATCCACACCCGTTACCGCGACGAGCCCGCCGAAACGCCGCTCTACACCCGTGCATTCCAAAACCGGCACCTGGCCGTTGCCTGATGTTTCAGGTTCTTTCATCCGTGCGCCCCTCCCAGCAAATCATTCTTAACTTCCCACCATATTCTCTCAGTCAATCCTGAAGTAATCAGGACGCCCTGTTGGCCAGGGATCCCCCCACATCTGCTGTCCACCATCGACGTTCAGAACCTCTCCGGTTACAAACTTACCCGAAGACGCCGCCATATAGACAACACTTTCGGCGACATCCCATTCATCGCCTGCCCGGCGCATGGGGTTGGATTCCTTGAATGTCGCGGACCCCTCTGGCGGATAATTGCCAAACCCGGTGCTTTCACAGCATCCCGGCGCCACACAATTGACCCGGATGCCATGCGGCGCCCATTCAACCGCGATGGACTTGGACAAATAAATCACCCCGGCGCGCGCTGCGGCGGTATGGGCGATGCCAGGCATTCCGCGCCAGATGTCGGCGACAATGCTGACGATATTGCCCTGGGTTCCGGTCTCGACCCACTTTTTCGCGGCCGCCTGCATCATCCACCATGTGCCGTTCAGATTGGTGTCGATCACCGCGTTCCAACCCTTTACGGAAAAGTCCAAGGCCGGTTGCGGAAACTGTCCGCCTGCGTTGTTGACCAGAACATCCAGCCCACCGAACCGGTCATGAACAGCGTCCACAAAGGCCGCAACCTGTTCAGGGTCACGGATCGTCATCTGCTGCGTCATAACTTCGCCGCCGAACGAACGCAGAAATTCCGCCGCATTTTCCAGCTTTTCAGGATTGCGCCCACAGATCGCCAGCCGTGCGCCCAGGCGGGCGAACAATGCCGCGATAGCCAAACCAAGGCCGCCACCCGCACCAGTCACGACAACGGTCTGCCCCTGGAAAAGACCCGGCGCATAGACGGTATTTCGCTCCCGCAGTTCGGTTCGTGTGAACCCAAAAGTCGGCTCTTGCGAGTCAGTCATTTCTCCCCCCCTGCCAGCAATTTCGCTAGCCCTTCACAAAACCTAACACGCGTTAGATTTTTTGGCAAGATTTATGTAATCTCTCAAATTCTATTTAATTTACTGGCGTGCGTTCAGCTGACGCAGCATGCGAAGCGGCTCGTAGACAATACATTCGCTGCCATCCGCCTTCAGCACCCGGTTTCGACTGCGCACCAGACCACGGCCCGGCTTAGATGTTGGGCGGGCCTCGATAATTTCGACTTCAACATGGATTGTATCACCGACAAAAGTAGGGCCCTTGACGCTGAAATCGGCATGAAGAAACGCCAGACCCGTGCCTTCCATCGTGTGCGTCAACAGCCCCTCGGCCATGGCATAGACCATCACCCCCGGCACTACCCGCCCATGCGCCGCAGCGCCATCGCGGGAATGCTCAGTATCGGTGAACAATGATTCCGTCATCCACGTCAGGTTACAGAACCCAACAAGGTCAGCCTCGGTCACCGTCCGGCTGCGGGTTTCGAAGCGGGCACCAATCTCGACTTCATCGAAATAGAAGCCGGTAGTGCGCAATACGTCTTTCATAGTGGTCCCTTTCAGTAAGATTTTGGCAGCCCAAGCGCCTTTTCGGCAATGAACGACATCAGCATATGCGGCGTCACCGGTACGATGTGGAACAACAACGCCTCGCGGACCAGCCGCTCAACATGATATTCCTTGGCGTATCCAAAACCGCCAAACGTCATCTGTGCCGTCTGCGTTGCCTCTACTGCGGCTTCCGCTGCCAGCAGCTTCGCGGCATTTGCCTCGACGCCGCATGGTTCACCCGCGTCATAAAGAGCTGCCGCGTGCATCACCATCAGGTTGGCGGATTCGACCTTGGCCCAGGCCTTGGCAAGCGGATGCTGGATGCCCTGATTCTGCCCGATCGGGCGGCCGAAGACATGGCGCTCCTTTGCATATTCCGACGCCCGTTTGATCGCGTTTCGCGCGATGCCAACGCATTCCGCCGCCACCAGAACGCGTTCGGGATTCAGGCCGTGCAGGATCTGCCGGAACCCTTGGCCTTCCTCGCCGATCATATCCTCGACTGGAACCGGCAGCCCGTCGATGAACAATTCGTTGGAATCCACCGCCTTGCGGCCCATCTTTTCGATCTCGCGCACGTCCACGAAGGCCCGGTCAAGTGTCGTGTAAAACAGGGTCAGTCCCTCGGTGGGCTTTGTCACCTCTTCCAGCGGCGTGGTGCGGGCCAGCAACAGCATTTTTTGCGCCACCTGCGCGGTTGAAATCCAAACTTTCTGACCATGCACCACATATCGGTCACCCTGTCGGATTGCCCGTGTCTTGAGCTTTGTTGTATCCAGCCCCGTCGTCGGTTCTGTTACCGCGAAACAGGCCTTTTCGCGCCCTTCCAGAAGCGGCACCAGCATCCGCTGTTTTTGCTCCGGGGTGCCAAATTTCACCACTGGATTAAGCCCGAAAATGTTCATGTGAATGGCCGACGCACCGCTGGCGCCACCGCCTGATTCCGCGATGGCCTGCATCATGATTGCCGCCTCAGTTATGCCCAGTCCGGCGCCGCCGACCTCTTGGGGCAATGCGATACCCAGCCAGCCGCCATCTGCCAACGCCTTGTGCAGGTCGTGGGGGAAGCCGCCATTGCGGTCCTTTTCCAGCCAGTATTCATCATCGAAATCGGCACAAATGCGCAAAACAGTGTCGCGGATTTCCTGCTGCGCTTCGGTATAGCGATAAGTCATGTTTTTTCCTCGGTGTCTTGCGGCATGCCCACAATCCCTGAGGATGTCAGCGCCGCGATTTCTTGTTCAGTCAAACCCAGATCGCGCTGCACCGCGTGGCTGTCGGCAGTCCCGGCCCGACCCAGCCAGCGCACGGCCCCCTGCGTATCCGACAGGTCGATGACCTGCCCGTTTGCGGTTCCACTGCCGCGCGCGTGCAGTGCCAGCATGACACCCAGTGCACCCATCACCCGGAGGTGGAATCCGCCGCCGGAAATCCCGGATGCATCGGTGGCCCGTCGGGGTATCCCGTCAGATGCGCCAATCCGCTCATCGCTTCGGCTGCGCGGCCAAAGGCCGGCGTCTTTTTCATCGGGCCGTCCTGACCATAACCCGAAATACGCAGGCTGATCAGATTCGGGTTCCACCTGTGCAACACGTCAGGCCCGATATCAGCGCGTTCCAGCACGCCGGGCCGGAAAATTTCAATCAGAACATCACTGGCTTCGACCATGCGACGCAGAATTGCGCGCCCTCCAGGGGTCTTCCAGTTAAGAGCCAAAATCCGTTTGTTGCGCGCCAGTGTTTTCCACCACCCCCCCAGCCCGTCGTCCTGCGCCTTGGGGCCGAGGTCGCGCATCATGTCACCGCCGCGCGGGTTTTCGACCTTGATCACCTTGGCACCGAAATCGGCCAGCAGCGTCGCGGCCAGCGGCCCTGCGATCACATGACCAAGTTCGATGATACTCATATTTTTCAACGGCCCTTGTGACACGCACACACTCTCCTTGGTCATTCAACAGCGGCGGCGATTTAGATTACCCCCCCGGCGCAGATCACGGCCTCGCCGCCCATGTCACGGATCATTTCTGCGGTTTGCGCGTCCGGATCCGCATCCAAATCATTAACCACGATCCGCGCACCTTC
>DFBD01000025.1 GCA_002367255.1 Rhodobacterales bacterium UBA3089
CCGATCGTGCTCGGTGATCGCCCCAGAAGCGATCCGATCGCCCGCAGGCTGGCTCCACGTCGGTGCTCGGCAAAAATCACGCCGCGTTCCTCGCTGTTGAGGTGTTTGTATCGTCTGTCCATCGCAACATCCTATGCCCCTTGGGCTGTGGGTGTTGCACTTGGAACTTGAGTCTAAGCAGTGTCACAGCGCAGGAATTGAAGCTTGAGGAGATGATAAAATTACCGATCATGCTCTCGGAGCATGACACCTGGCAGAATGCGGTGAATGGTGCCATTGCCACACGCGCGTCGCTGGCCGAGGCTGCTGAAGATGACGTGGACTACATTCGCCCCATCATCCTGTTTCAGGCACAGCCGAAGAACCAGGAGGTGACCGTCGAGGTGTTGAAAAAACACCTGATCGAAGTCGAGCAGATACCGGAGGACAGAATTGCGGTGGCGACGGGCAACCAGCGTGAACTGGACGGCATTGATCTGTTCGACAAAAAATGCACAATCGAACACGTGATCACCATGGAAGCGCTGAAAGAGGGCTGGGATTGCTCTTTCGCCTACGCCTTCTGCTCTGTGTCTCGGATTCAGAGCGCGGTTGATGTAGAACAATTACTGGGCCGGGTGCTGCGCATGCCTTACGCCAAGCGGCGCAAGGACGATGCCCTGAATAAGGCCTACGCTTTCCTTTCTGAACCCTCGTTCGGTGAGGCAGCGCGGTCGCTGGCTGACAAACTGGTTGCCATGGGCTTTGAGGAAGATGAGGCGTTTGACAACATAGAACCGGCGCAATCATCGCTTGACGCTGATACTGGTTTGTTCGGTCCCCGGGATAAACCGAAACCAACATTCAAACACACCATTGTCGCCACGCCGGAAATAGTTTCGGAATTGAAAAACCGCGAAGGCGTAACGGTTTCCGAAACAGACGATGGAAAATTGGAGATTACGGTTACCGGTCGCGTTGATGCCGAACTGGAGAAAGTGATCACAGAGGCAATTCCGGAAACGGAACGCAAGAATTTCACCAAGGCCGTCACCAAGTATCGCATTGAAGTCAAGGATCAGCTGTCTCCCGCTGAACAGGGCGAGATATTTTCCGTCCCACGCCTGATTTCGGAAATTCAGGGAGAGCTTGAATTCGCTGACACCGACGTGTTCATGGAATTCCACGATTGGTCGCTTCTCAGCCACTCTTCAAAGATGGGCGACGGCGAATTCGCAATTCGCGAAACTGCCCGCAGTTTTGAAATCGACATTGACGGCAATCGCGTCACCTACCAGTTCGCGACCGAGGACGAACAATTGGCGTTGGATATAGATGTCGAAGGCTGGACGCCCGAGGCTCTTGTGTTGTGGCTTGACCGTCAAGTGCGCCAACCGGACATCCATCAAAGCGAGCTATTGCGCTGGCTTCGTGATCTTGTGGGGCATTTGATAACCCCACGCGGAATGCACATCGCGGCACTGATGCGATGCAAGTTCATCCTCGCCCGAAAAGTACGCGAGAAAATCGCCGTCATTCGCCAGCAGGAACGGGACGGGGTTTATCAGCGCTTTTTGTTCGCGCCGGAAGCGAAAGTTGAAGTTTCGTTTGATGAGGCGTTCGAGTTCAAGGACGGTATGTATTGGGATCAACGCCGATATCGTGGCCGCTGGAAACCGCGCAAGCATTTCCTGGGACCCGATAATGTTCCGGCGTTCGATGGAGCCGAGAACGGTGAAGAGTTTCAGTGCGCTCAGGCTATCGACAGCCTACCTGGCCTGAAATACTGGATCAGAAATGTCGCTCGACATCCAAATTCTTTTTGGCTGCCAACCGCAACGGACAAATTCTATCCTGACTTTGTTGCACAGATGGAAGACGATCGTTTACTCATAATCGAATACAAGGGTGCCCATCTCGCCGATGGATCTGACACAGCGGAGAAACGGACCATTGGCCAACTCTGGGAACAGAAGAGTAATGAAAAAGGTTTGTTTATCGTCATTGAGAAGACCGTGGCCGGGAAGGATATGCGGACGCAATTGATCGACAAAATTGAAAATTAGTTTCGACCACTACTTCCCGGATCAATTAACTTACAAACGTTACCAGTATCTTAAGGCTCTCCCGCATGCGATTCTACCGTCATGCGGACTCTCATCAATCGACTATTCAACCGGACTGGCACCCGTGCGTTGGACGCAGCGGGCAGCGGTCGCCGTTGGGAATCGGCTCAATCGATAAATAGCTTGAATTCTACCATTCTGGCAGGCGCTAACACGGCGGCGCGAAGGGCCGGATGGTACGCACGGAACAACCCCTGGATCACAGCGGCGGTGGACAGTTTGGTTGGCAATGTGGTCGGCGCTGGCATCAAGCCGCAATCCAACCATCCCGACCGTGCCGTACGCGAGACATTGCAAACCCTCTGGCTACGCTGGACCGACCACGCAGATACCGGTGGGCTGGCTGATTTCTACGGCCTTCAAGCCATGGCCGTGCGGGCCATGATCGAAAGTGGCGAGAGTTTCGCACGGCTCCGGGTTTCCCCCGAGGCAAATTTTTCAGTTCCCCTTTCCATGGAACTTCTGGATCGCGAGCAGGTCCCAACCGACCTGCATCGTGATATTGGCGGCGGGGCGCGCATCCGTGCTGGCATTGAGTTCAACTCTGCCGGTCAGCGTGTCGCCTATCGGGTTTCGTCCTTTCGCCCGGGCGACCCACTTGGGTCCAGCCGCATGGACCCCGTGCGTGTTCCCGCCGCCGATTTTATTCATCTGTTCAAACCACTCGCCGCCGGACAGCTTCGCGGCATCACCTGGCTGGCTCCGGTGCTGTTGCGCCTTCACGAACTGGACCAGTTTGAGGACGCCTCTCTGGTCAAAGCAAAGGTAGCAGCGCTTTTCACCGGATTTATCACCGACCCGGACGGCACCGCTGGCGGCCTGTCAGGCAGCAACAATTCCGGCGTGCTCACCGTTGGTATGGAACCTGGCAGCCTGATTCCGCTGCCCCCTGGTACCGACATCCGCTTTTCCACGCCAACCGAGCATGACGCCTACGCCCCGTTCGTCAAGAACCACCTGCGCGCCGTTGCTGCCGGGATGGGGCTGCCATATGAGCTACTCTCGGGCGATCTCGAAGGCGTCACTTATTCAAGTATCCGAGCAGGGTTGATCGAGTTTCGCCGCCGCGTCGAACAACTCCAGCACAATGTTGTCGTACACTTGTTCTGCCGCCCTGTGTGGGAACGCTTCGTCCGTCTGGCGGTTCTGTCCGGTGATCTCCCTGCCCATGATTTCGACCGGAACCCAGCCACCTATCTGGGGTGCGATTGGCTCCCACCCAAGTTCGACTATGTGGATCCGAAGAAGGACGTGGAGGCTGAAATTCTCGCCATCGATGCGGGCCTGAAATCCCGAACGCAAGCCATCTCGGAACGCGGTTATGACGCCGAAAACATCGATGCAGAGATTGCCGCTGACAAGGAGCGAGCCGATGCCCTCGGGCTTTGCTTTGAGCCACGTCCAGCCGCCCCGCAGCAGGGACCCGCCAATGCCTGACACCATATCCATTGTCACCCGGCGCGCCAGTATTACTCCGCAATCCGTCAATCTGGACGCCCGCACAGTTGATGTCATCTGGTCAACAGGTGCGGCAGTCAAACGCAGGGATGTTGAAGGTGGCTACATCGAGCGCCTGAGCCTTGACGCAAAAGCCGTGGATCTTTCCCGGCTGATCGGCGCGAGCGTTCTGGATGCCCATCGACAAACAGTTGTTCGCGACGTGCTTGGTACAGTTCGAGATGCCTCCGTCACAGGAGTTATGCGCGAATTTGGGT
>DFBD01000046.1:0-6104 GCA_002367255.1 Rhodobacterales bacterium UBA3089
AACCCTTCGATCTTCTCGTTAACACCACCAATGGCCTGTACTTCGCCATTCTGGTTGATCGAACCGGTTACTGCCAATGACTGGTCTATCGGCATGTCTGACAAGGCCGATAGCAGCGCATATAGTTCGGCTGAGGATGCGCTGTCACCATCCACGCCGCCATAGCTTTGCTCGAACACCAAAGATGCCCAAAGCGACATTGGAACATCCAGCGCATAATGTGCGGCCAAATAGCTGGATAAAATCAGAACGCCTTTGGAATGGAGGGGGCCGCCCAATTCAACCTCGCGTTCGATGTCAACAACCTTTCCAGAGCCCATTCGGACATTCGCGGTAATGCGAGTTGGGCGGCCAAAACTGAACCCGTCCATCTGCATGACTGAAAGGCCGTTGATTTGCCCGACCTTTTTACCCGAGGTATCAATCAACATCGTTTTTCGCGTGATTGACTCTTGAACGAGGTCCTTCACACGGCTAGCTCTGTCGATAGCTGCCGAAATTGCTTCGTTGATATGTTGATCTGTGATGGCAGGTTTGCCAGCAGCCAAATGATCGGCTTCTCGTATTACATCCGCCAGTTCTCCGACCTTGAGGGTCAGCTTATTGGCATCCCTCGAAATGCGGGCAGCTTCATCAATCACCCTCGCTACCCCGGTAGCTGTGAGCGGCTTTAACCCTTCGCGTTTCGCAATCGACCCTATCATTTTGGCGTAAAGTAAGAGGGTTTTCTTTGAGCGATCAAGGTTCGTATTGAAATCAGCTTGAATCTTGAAAAGTTCGCCAAAATCGGGATCCAGATATTGAAGTAATGCATATAGCAACCTGTCGCCCACAAGTATAACCCGCACGTCCAGCGGGATCGGATCCGGTTCCAACGAGGCCGTTCCCATGATCGACAGTTTTTCTGCCGGTGAAATGATCGAGATGGTATTATCTTGCAGGCATCGTTTAAGGCCATCCCAGGCAAATGATTCCAAGATCACCCGACGTGCGTCAAGTATAAGGTACCCGCCATTTGCCCTATGCAAAGCGCCAGGTTTAATCAGCGTAAAATTCGTTGTTAGCGTACCCATTGTTGAAATATGCTCGACCCGGCCGGTCAGGTTCGCAAGGGTTGGCAATGGTTCTTCAACAACTGGCGCAAAGTTTTCGCCATTTTCACCATGCGTAACCATTACGTTTACAGTGTACCGCAGAAACTCTGCATATTCATGATAGCGGGAGGTGACAATCGGAAAAGGGCCATCGCCACTTTCCTCGGATTCAATGACAAAATAGTCAACATTTTCCAGTAAATCCACGCGCACAGCTTTCAGGTATTCTGCAATGCCCGTTATGTTTGGAAATAGCTCTGCGACGTCTTCCAACTCCGCTTCAACAGCCCGCTCTGCCATTGAAGCATTCAGTTCTACGACGGCCTTGCGATGCTTTTTGTCCCGCTTGGGGATAGCTTTCAAGACGTCTGCCAGATCATTTTGAGTGTCTGATATTTTTTGCTCGATACTTTCGCGTTCTTTCGCGGAGAGTTGATGAAAATCTTCCGGTTTTATAACCTTGCCGTCTTTCATTGCTGTCACCACGAAACCCATCGGTGTTTGCAGAATACTTACGTTCCTGCGGGCAGCTTTGCTTCCAAGCTCTTCAAACGAGGCTTCTCGCCTGTCGGAAAATTCCTGTTCTATAGCTTGTCGGCGATTTTGGTATTCATCCGATTCAAACAACGCCGGAATTGCCGAGGCAAGATCGTTTATCAATTCATTCATCGCAGCCTTGAACTTCGGCCCGACACCACTTGGCAACGCAAGCGCAATAGGTTTGTGCGGTGCCTGAAAATTATTCACATATACCCAGTCTTGTGGCGAAGAGCGTTGACGCGCCTGCGCCTCCAACGAGCGTTTAACGGCTGAATGCCGCCCGGTACCCGCAGGTCCCAATGCATAAAGATTGAAGCCCGAATGTTTAATGCCCGCGGCCAAATCAATGGCTTTCAACGCACGCTCCTGCCCCAAAAGGCCGTGGAAATCCGGCAAATCTGCTGTCGTCTTAAACTTAAATGTCCCAGGGTCACAAGCTGACCTCAAAGCTGTCCATGAAAGACCTGCGGGCCTATCCAGCCACTTTTTTCCAACCTTCGCCATACTAACCTCTTTAAATATCAAGACATAGTATATTCGCGCAGCACCTCTTCACATTGACCCAAGTCAATGCAAGCAAGCGGTATTACATTATTATATTGCCAATGCATCCACCAATCCGAGGATGTTGTTGTGCTTAGAGTTATAAGGTATTCGAGGCACTTCTCTGAAAACAAATATTACGAACACAGGAGACGAATGATGGCCTATAAATCAATACTCACTGTCTGGGACGGGCTTGAAAGCAGCCAGGCTACCTTTCAGGCTGCTTTGCAACTTACTAGAGAAAATGACGCCCACCTAAGCGTTTTATGTCTTGGGTATGACAGGTTCCAACCCGCTTTCGCTTATGTCGATATTGCTCCGGTAATGGTAAATGAAAGTATCACCGGTGCGCGTAAGCAGGCCGAGGACCTTGAACGGGAAGTCAGAGGAATTCTGGAAATCGAAGATGTGAAGTGGAGCATCCAGACAGAAATTGCACAATTGAGTGGACTATCCCACATTGTCGGGGATGTCGCCCGTTTCAACGATCTCGTCGTTCTTCCGCAACCCTATACCAATGACGGGGATGATAAACCCGCCAGCATAGTCGAGGCCGCGCTATTCGGGGGGAATGCGCCAGTGCTGGTTCACCCAACGTCCGGCATGAAATCTATGGGAAAGCGTATTGTCATTGCGTGGAATGAAAACAACGAAGCGTTATCGGCCATTCGTGCGGCTCTTCCATTCATAAAGGCAGCAGATACGGTGGAGGTTGTTATTATTGCCCCCGACCGCCACGACGCCGATCGATCCGATCCCGGTGCAGCGATTAGCGCGATGCTCTCACGTCAGGGTGTGAGTGTAAGTGTATCGATTCTGCCACGCACCCTCTCGAAGACTTCCGATATTCTGAACCGCCACGTTACTGAATCCGGTGCCGACTTTCTAATTATGGGCGCCTATGGTCATTCGCGTTTTCGTGAAAGGATACTAGGCGGCGCGACACGCAATACACTTGAATCCGCCCCTGTACCGGTCCTGATGGCGCATTGAATTAAAATATGCGCAGCGCCTATATTATACGCGCTGCGCAATTTGTTATGAGCGGAATATTGTCTCGCGGTCACTTGCCTATAAGGCCGAATTCGTTTTCCAATGAAATATACGAAATAATGTCGGCAAAAGAAATGACGCCTAACAATTGCCTGTCATGCACAACGAGGAATTTCTTCTGGCCGCCGATCTGCATCCGTTCGATCAAGTCCTTTACGAGGAAATCCCCGGTGACCGAATTATCTGGAGACAGCGGCGAATACACATCCCCGACGGTCAAATCACCCCAAGTATTGCGGTCAATTCCGTGCAGAATTTTTCGATCAATGTATCCAAGTAATTCCACACCGTTCATCACCGGCACAAACCCAACATTTTTTCCAAGAATGACGTCACGCACCAGTTCGTCGATTGTCGTCTGCGGGGAAACTGATACCGGTGCGCGGGTCATTATTTGATCTACTGTATGCCCAAGCAGAATCCGCTCTGCCTTTTGGTTTTCATATGCACTACGGGACGAGCCAAGAACGAAAAATCCGATTAGTATCAACCAGAACCCTCCGACTCCGGCGCCGTTAAGCACCGAAAACAATCCAAGGGCCATAAAGCCAACGCCCAAAGCGCTGCCTAGCCGGCTTGCGATGCGGGTTGCATATTCAAGATCAGACCGCAAATACCACAGAAAAGCGCGCAGAACGCGTCCGCCATCCATTGGAAAGGCCGGAACCAGATTGAAAATGGCAAGCACCAGATTCGCGACACCAAGATAGGCGAACAGAACGACAACCGGATCATCGGCACCTACGCCCGCAAGAATATTGGACATTAGATATCCCAATCCGGCCAGCGCAAAACTCATTGCCGGACCTGCGATTGATATCCAAAACTCCGAGCGTGCGTCTTTAGGCTCGCTTTTCAAGCCAGCCACACCACCAAAAAAGAACAGCGTGATTCCCGTAATTTTCAGGCCATAGAATATCGCCACAACGGAGTGCGCAAGTTCATGCAATAGCAACGACGCAAAAAACCCGAGCATTGCCACCACACCTAGGGATATATACGTTTTCTGCGATAATCCGGGCAGTAATTGTGGAAAATATTGCGCCGAGAGGTTCCAGACAAATAGCGCAGCGATCAACAGCCAACTAGGATCTATGCGGATATCAATTCCATAAACCCGAAATATTGTGATCGCGTTTTTGCCCATAATTCCACCTCGCTTGACAACAAGCCGCGCTCGGCTCGTCAATCTCGAAACCAACTATTGCACTTATCTAGCGTCTAGTCGAGACCCAGACTATTACCCGCATCATTGCAGCGTTATCATTGCTTGGAATTGGTTCTGGCTCGACTCAAAAGACTTTCTTGCAACAAACCCGGCCTCCTTTCGTATTTACGTTTTGTGGCTGTTGTTGGGCTTTCGTCTTTCGGGCTTTTTAGCGTAGTATCCGGATAATCCAATTGGAAGTTCCAGGTTTTCTTGCACGCTTGGGCTGAAAAAATATTCGAGGATAAAGGCATGCAAACAATCGATATCCCTTCGACTTCACAGGGCCTTAGTACCGCCGAATCCAAACACCTACGCGACAAATACGGTGCCAACACACTTCCTGAAAGCCGTGGCACACCACTGTGGATACGGTTTGTGCGTCAATTTAAAAGCCCCCTGATTTATGTTCTGCTTTTTGCGCTGGCGCTCGATTTAGGTATCTGGATTTACGAAGGTGCGGCGGGCCTGCCGATTGAGTCTATCGCAATTGGCTTTATACTCGCCCTGAATGCCAGTCTTGGCACCTATCAGGAGAACAAGGCCGAGGCGGCGCTGTCAAAACTCAAAGCAATGGTAACCCCTATGGTTTGGGTGTTACGGGATGGTACTTATGCGCACCTTCCGACCGAGACGCTGGTCCCGGGTGATTTAATCCGTATCGAGGCCGGCGATCGCATCCCTGCGGACGGCCTGATGATGGCTGGTCAGGGCGTTTTGGTGGATGAATCCGTGCTTACCGGGGAGTCCGTTCCAACGGATAAAACCGAGGGGGACGAGGTTTTCAGTGGAACCCTGATTGTGCGTGGTAAAAGCTATATCACGGTTACGAATACTGGCGCACGCAGTAGCATGGGGCGGCTGGCCACGCTGATTAGCGAGCTTAAAGACGAAAAAACCCCGTTGGAACGCCAGATCCATAAAATCGGCAACCAGATTGCCGTTGCCATTCTGGGACTGGCTGTGGTGCTGATCATCGGCGGAATTTATATCGAGGGCGTCGAGCGGATCGGGCATATTTTTCTGTTCGCTGTTGTCGTAGCCGTCGCCGCAATTCCTGAGGGCCTTCCGGCTGTCTTGACGCTGACCTTAGCGCTTGGTGTTGAAAGGATGGCCAATAAAAAAGCCGTGGTTAGACGGCTTAGTGCTGTCGAGGCTTTGGGCTCGGTTACGGCCATAGCGACTGATAAAACCGGAACGCTTACGGAAAACCGTATGATCGTTAAAGCAGTGGATACAGAAAGTCCGGCAAAGTTAATTCAGGCCATGGTGCTCGCCAATGATGCCGAGATAAGCACTGGTTCGGGCGACTCTCTAGAACTGGCGTTACTGGAATATGCACAGACCAATGGTGCTGATTTGGTGGGGTTGGCACGGGATTTTCCACGCTCCGACAGCAAGCCTTTTGATAGTAGTTACCGATATATGAGCGTAACCGTTGTCGAAAATGGTGCCAACATCCGCTATTTCAAAGGCGCCCCCGAGGTGCTTTTGGGCAACAGCAAAATGCCAGCAGAGGAACGCGCCGTTTGGGAAGACAAAGCGCTTTCTTATGGTGATGAAGGATACAAGGTACTTGCTGCGGCCACTTCCAGTGACCAAACGGATACGGATTTAGACTTCCTTGGCCTGATCCTTCTGTGGGACCCACCCAGAGCCGAGGT
>DFBD01000046.1:6234-11088 GCA_002367255.1 Rhodobacterales bacterium UBA3089
TCTTTGCTCGTGCTACCCCCGAGAATAAACTGCGACTGGTAGAAGCCTTGAAAGACTCTGGCGAAGTGGTCGCGGTGACAGGCGACGGTGTAAACGATGCCCCTGCCCTTAAACGCGCGGATGTCGGCATCGCCATGGGGTTGCGTGGCAGCGATGTATCACGCGAGGTGGCCGATATTATCCTGCTTGACGATAATTTCGCCACCATCGTGGCCGCGATTGAAGAAGGCCGCAACATCTACGAAAACATCCAGAAGTTTATCCAGTTTTTATTTTCGACCAACTTTGGCCTTATATTACTTATTTTAGGGGGCCTCGTCGCGGCCGTCCTGCTTGGGCTCGAAGAACCCACCGGGGGCCTGTTATTGCCCCTAACGGCGGTGCAACTGCTTTGGGTGAATGTAATAGGTGACGGCCTGGCAGCGATGTCGCTTGCGATGGACCGCAACTCCGGACTTATGCGCCAGCGGCCACGTGATCCCAAATCTCCGTTGCTAAGTGGCCCTTCTTTGAAGTTCATTTTGCTTACCGGCACGACAAAAGCCGTAATAAGTCTTACCCTGTTGTTAATGCTGCCTCTGCTAGGCTACGGCGTTATTCTGACTAGAACCGCCATATTCCTTTATGATTCCATCGCCGAGCTGCTGTTTGCCTACCCCGCACGCCACATATCTGTAGCGCCCAAACGTAACGTCTGGCTGAATGCGGCAATCACAGTTGGTATTACGCTGCAAATATTGACAATTTCCGTGCCACAACTTCGTGCGCTACTCGGTCTGGAAATGCTCGATGCCTTTATATTCGCCGTCATATCGGTTGCCATTTTGGCGTCATGGGCCATCGCCGAGGGCATCGTCAGGCTTGGCTGGACAGGCCGTAAGAAATGACGGCAAGGTGACGCTATCCAATGCCTCGGCTGTGACCGGATGACAGGTTGCGCATTGCACAACGGATAATGGCACCACTGGAGCGTCAACTTGTCCGGCCGCGCTACCGTGTGCGCCCGATCTTACGACCCCTGCCGTTAAATATAACGGCCAATAGCAAGGTATTGCCGCTTCAATTAACATCCCCATAAGATGCATTTATTGTTCGTATCTTAATCGAGATCAAGTCGTTGGCTTGTTTTTGGAACTATATTCGCCGGGAAAGTCAACTTAAAGCGAGGCTCAAAATGTCGAAGACAGTTCTCTGGTTTGCCGAGTTAGGTATAAATGATGTCCCCACAGTCGGCGGAAAAAACGCTTCTCTAGGTGAGATGTACCGCGAGTTGGTACCCATGGGGGTGCCACTGCCAAACGGCTTCGTTACCAGCGCTCAATCCTTCCGCGACTCGTTGACCAATGCGGGCGCATGGGAAAAGTTGCACGCCGAACTAGACGACCTCGACAAAACCGATATTAAAGCGCTGCGCAAAGCTGGTGCCGCTTGCCGCGAGATCGTATACGCGGCCGGTTTAACCGATGAAACGACAGCCGAAGTCACAGCCGCATATGCGAAGTTGCAGGAAGAATACGGTGAAGATTTAAGTGTTGCTGTTCGCTCCTCTGCTACGGCAGAGGACCTGCCGAATGCCAGTTTTGCAGGTCAGCATGATACTTTTCTTAACGTTTCCGGTGTGGCCGCCGTGCTGGATGCGGTGGCGCGGTGCAATGCATCACTGTTTACTGACCGGGCTATATCCTATCGTTTAGATCAGGGGTTTGATCATTTCCAGATTGGCCTATCGGCCTGTGTGATGAAAATGGTGCGATCCGACCTCGCCTCAAGCGGCGTGATGTTCACGGTCGACACCGAAAGCGGCCATGAAGATATGGCGTTCATAACCGGCGCTTATGGGCTAGGTGAAAACGTTGTGCAGGGCACCGTGGATGTGGACGAATTCACAGTTCACAAGCCAACCTATAGGCAGGGTTATCGCGCCGTTTTACGCAAGGTGCTCGGCAAAAAACAGATCCGAATGATCTATTCCAAAGGCCACACGCGCGAACCTGTCCGTAACGTTCCGACCGCGAAAGAGGAACGGGCACGATATTGCATCAATGACGAGCAAATACTGCAACTCGCAGATTTTGCCATCAAGATCGAGGACCACTATTCGGCCCATCATGGCCACAAGACCCCGATGGATATCGAATGGGCGCTCGATGGACTGGATGGTAAGCTCTACATCGTTCAGGCCCGCCCCGAGACAGTGATCTCGCAAAAGACCGAAAATGTGCTTGAGGAATATAACCTGACTGGCACTGGTGATGTGCTGGTTGCAGGTCGCTCGGTCGGCGCAAAAGTGGCAACAGGTGCTGTTCGCGTGATCCGCGACAGCGAGCATCTGAGCGATTTCAAACCCGGAGAGGTGCTGGTGGCCGATACGACCACACCCGATTGGGAACCTGTGATGAAAACGGCCGCCGCGCTCGTTACCAACCGCGGCGGGCGCACTTGCCATGCCGCAATCGTGGCACGTGAACTTGGTATCCCTGCGGTGGTCGGGGCTGATGGGGCTACTTCAACGCTGAAGAATGGTACCGAAGTGACCGTTTCCTGCGCAGAAGGTGACACCGGCAAAGTTTATGAAGGCGCCATCCCGTTCGAAGTGAACAAAACCGATCTGACCGGTTTCAAGAAACCGAAAACCCCGATTATGGTAAACCTCGGCAATCCAGACCTTGCCTTCAAGACCAGTTTTTTACCGGTTGAAGGCATTGGGCTCGCGCGCCTTGAATTCATTATCAATGAATATATCAAGGCGCACCCGATGGCGTTGCTTTATCCCGAAAAAGTTAAAAAACGCAAACAGCGCAGGGCGATTGAAAAACTGATCGAAGGGTATGCGAACGGTGGCGACTTTTTTATTGAGAAGCTTTCTGAAGGTGTAGGTACCCTCGCAGCTGCCTTTTATCCTCGACCCGTAATCGCCCGCCTGTCGGACTTCAAATCCAACGAATACGCCAATATGCTTGGCGGCGCTGGCTTTGAACCCGAAGAAGAAAACCCGATGATCGGGTTTCGTGGTGCTGCCCGCTATACCGACCCAACCTTTTCAGAGGCCTTTGCGCTGGAATGCGCTGCCATGGTGCGCGTACGAGAGGAAATGGGCCTCGTCAATCTCAAGCTTATGGTGCCGTTTTGCAGGACGCTAAAAGAAGCCGACAAGGTGCTGGCTTTCATGGCCGAGCATGGTCTGAAATCTGGTGAAAACGGATTAGAGATTTACGTTATGTGCGAAATTCCCAACAACGTTATTTTGATCGACGAATTCGCCAAACGTTTTGATGGTTTCTCAATTGGTTCGAATGACCTGACGCAACTTACCCTTGGCGTCGACCGTGATTCAGAAAAGGTCGCTTATGACTTTGACGAACGTGACCCAGGAGTGCTGGAAATGCTGCGTCTGGCGGTTGAAGGTTGCAAACGTAACGGCAAGCATAGCGGCATCTGTGGACAGGCACCCTCGGATTATCCGGAAATGGCCGAATATCTGGTCGGGTTGGGAATTGATTCTATCAGCCTAACGCCCGACAGCGTGATGAAAACCATGCAGATGTTGGCCAAGATTGAGGAAAAGGAATAGGCATCAAGGTGGCGAATTGGTGTTGCCAGACTAATTCGAACTAGTATCAGTTTCCCATGATTTGGCAGAACTTATGCGGAAAATGCCACCGCCACTCGCAAAGAATGGCGGTGCACCCAGTCTGGCCAGCCGTAGAGGAGCCCGCTGTAGCCGTTTCGGAAGTCATCACTGTCACTTTTGGCCCAATGCTGCACTCTCGTTCGTGTGACGTAACGCTAATCTTCCGCCAGCGTCTCGGCGACCAGTTCGCTCAGCCCGATGACTTCCAGATCCAGTTCGTAAGCATCCAGTCCATCCTCGAACACCGTCCGGCAGTTGGCGCAAGGCACAACCACGGTCTCTAGGTTCTCAACGCTGTTAAGCTGTTCGGCCTTGAGCCCGAAGGCTGCGGTTTTCAGCTCCTCGGCCCGCGGGTTAGCGGAAACGCCGCCACCACCGCCGCAACAGAAGCTGGCCATACCTGCGCCCTTCATCTCGATGAAATCCGAGCAGGAATCGTCCAGCAGCGAGCGCGGTTCTTTCAGCAAACCACCACGGCGGATAATCTGGCAAGGGTCGTGCAACGTCATCCGCCGCCCGTCTTTCTTGCCCGCCGGAATCTTGCCCTCGCGGCGCAGCTTGTCCAGCAGCTCAATGATATGGACGACCTCGAACTTAAACTGCCGCCCCATCATATTCGGCCCGGCCCAGCGGATCGCGCCATATGCATGGCCGCACTCAGGGCTAATGACGTGTTTGACTTCCAGCGCCTCGGCCGCATCGACCACCCGTTGCAGAATGTCCTTGGCCAGCGGGGCAGACCCGATCTGCACGCCAACGTTGGTTGCCTCGTATGCCACCGAAGAAATCGTCCAGCTTACACCGGCTTTCTTGAATAGCTTGGCATAGGCTCCCAGAACCTCGGGATAGCCCATGATCTCCATCGAAGAGAAGATCGCCATGTAATCGGCACCCTGCTTGTCCACCTCGATAGGGATGCCGCAAGCCTTTTCCTGATGCGCGATCTGGGCTTTCAGCGCCTTGATCGTCACCCCCATAGGCGAGCTGGTTTTCTCTACATACTCGGCCGCACTTTGCAGTCCCTCGGGAACCATACCCGCCGCCGCGTACCCTTCGCGCATCTTGCGGATGGTGCCAGCAATGTCGATGCCCATCGGGCAAACCAGAGTGCAGCGTGCACACATAGTACAGCTGTCGTAGACCAGCGGTTCCCACTCCAGCAATTCTTCCTCGGTAACCTTCGAGGGGGCTAGTCCAATCATCTTTTTCAGCGAAGAAAACGG
>DFBD01000077.1:0-1479 GCA_002367255.1 Rhodobacterales bacterium UBA3089
GTTTTCACGATGCCATAGGACGAGATGGGGCGCTCTGGATGCGTTTCTGGCACAGGGTCGGTTTGCGGAATGCCATAAACCGTGCCCCCCGATGACAAATACACCATGCGTTTAACGCCGGCTTCTCGCATCAATTCCAACAAGCGAACCGTACCGACCAAATTGCCATTGATATCGGCAACAGGATCAAGATTGGAAGTCGATGGCACTGTCGTGCTAACCAAATGATAGACGCAATCAACATCTTGCAGGGCCTCGGCCAATGTCGCGCTATCGTCGAAACTGCATTGCCGGAAATCAACCTGCCGCGGAGTTTCGCGAAACCTTTCTTTCGCCCGGTCGCACACGCGCACGCTCATTCCGCGCGCCAAAAGCGCGTCAACCAAATGCGACCCGATAAAGCCGCTGCCGCCAATTACGAGCGCTCTCATCCAATAACCTCGGCGTAAATTCTGCTCAAATCTGCGTAAATCGCATCGTCATTAAATGTATCCGATACATAACGCTGCGCGTGTGAGCCCATGTCCAACACATTTTCGTCTGGAAGACGCGTTGCCCGTTCCATCATACCGGCCAAATCTGCAACATTTTCCGGATCAAACAACCATCCATGCGGCCCAGCCTCCACAAGTTCGGGAATACCGCCTCGCTGGGCGCCAATAACCGGCTTGCCCGCAGCAAAGGCCTGCAGGATCACATAAGGGAAGTTCTCGTGCCACAATGATGGCACCACAACGGCCCGTGCATCATGGAGATATCGTTTGAGGTCATCACCCCATGCCGGACCAACAAACCGAACATTGTCCAATTGGGCGCAAATTTGCTCGACCTTAGTTCGATCGGGACCATCGCCAACAATTACCACCGGCACATCTGGACATAGGCGCGCTGCATCCAGCAGCACATCGACCCCTTTTTCTTCAATCAGGCGTCCAAAATACAGCATCGATGCGCCTGCATTGAGCGGAACGTGGTGCTCTTGGGCATCGAACGGGTTTTGCAATATATCTGTTGTTACGCGGCCCTCGCCCCAAAATTCATGCGTTTTACCCGCCATGAACTGGCTAGCGAACAAAAACCGATCAATATTCTTGCGCCAAATATCCATCCGGTCATGGGCATAGGCCTCCAACGCTGACACCGTGCTGACCGCTAGGCTGTCATGGCAACAGCGGTTCTGGATAGCGCTGTAGAATTTACCGCCCCTACAATCTTCGCACACCTTGCCGTGGTGGAAGAGTTTATAGTTTGGGCAAATATGCTTGTAATCATTGCACGACAAAACCGCCGGAATCCCAGCCTCTTTCACTGCATCCAGAATGGATGGCGTCAACCGGCCATAGATCGCAAATCCATGCACAATGTCCGGCTTGAAATCAGCAATAACTTTGGCCAATCCATTGCGCGCTTCGCGATTGTATATGACGGATGGAACCCGCGCCATTTTGGCCAACGCGCCGCCATCGGCGTAAAAATCCA
>DFBD01000077.1:1532-3272 GCA_002367255.1 Rhodobacterales bacterium UBA3089
AACTTAGCCACCTGGTGCCCGTTTTTTTCTAGCAGGCGACCGATTTCGTGAAAGAACACTTCAGCCCCGCCCTGGACGGTGAAATTATTATGAAGGAGTAGAACGCGCATCACTAAAGTCAGACCAACTTGTTTCTATAGAAGAGATTGACAATGCTCACCCAGAATGTGGCGATGACAAAGTCGGGCATGCGGGCGCCAATGCCGGATGTGATGGCGATGATGGAATAAGCCACAAATGTAAAATACAGTGCCATTCGGAAGAAGGTGGGCCGCCGCTTCATCCACAAGAAGAACAGCACCATGATCAGACCAAAAAGGAACGGCACAAATACCAGTCCTATTGGGCCAAGGTTTACAACCGCTTCCCCTACGATGCTGGGATTAACGCCAGCAGAACTGGGCATGAAAGTGTTCGTCCCCAGAACAATCTCGCGCAATTGGAGGTTGGTGTTCACGCTATAGCCGGGGATCAGCCTTAGGGCATTTTCAAAATATGCGCCTGCACCAAAGGCGTCGAATTGCTGGAGCTTGTTCAAAATTAGCTGATTTGCCGCAGGCCGCGCGGTCAAAATAATGACCGTTTCCTGTGTCATTCCATCCAGAGATAGGCCACCAAATCGCCGGAGCGAGCCAAGGGCTGCCAGAAAAAGCAGACCCACAATCGCTGCTGCGAAAACCAACAATAGGTTTATTCGGATCTGCTTGAGGTAGATATAAAAGAACGCATAGCTGACGCCGACAGCCAGGGTTGCTCCGCGAGCACCGATCAACAAATATGATAATGCAATCAGGCCCATTATCACATGTGAAGCCAAAATCTGGCGTTTGCGGTTGCGCCCAATCGCATCATAGAGCAGCGCCAGGTTCACAATCGCCGAAGCGTGGTAAAACAGAGCGATAAATCCCTTGCCCGCGAGAAAATCGATGCGCGCTTGGTTAATGTTTGCAGAAAGCACCGGAAGGCCCGACAGGCCCACCAAAACCAGATAGGCCAGCAGGGAGACCCCCAGCAATCCATATAACACTTGTCGCGATTTTGCTGTCACAAACACTGGCGGTCCGTCCGCCCTTCGGTTGCCCAATAAGGCCGTCGGCAAGCACAGACCCAACAGCATACAAAGGAAGCCCACATTGATAAATCTGGTGCTGCTTTCAAAAAATGAGCCCGGGCGCATAACGTCAAAAAAGGCCGCGCCCAGCAGTAGAAAGGCGCCATAGACAAAGGTTAGACAGAAAATGGGACTGTAGAGTTCGGAATTGTCCGTGTTGGTCAGCAGCACCAAGATGAAGAATGTGAACGAAGCAGCAGACAGAACCGACGGCGCGATATTCTCAAAACCAGTAACCAAGAACAGGCCGATGGTCAGCGCAATACCGGCAACAATCAGATTGGATGCAAGGCGCCCTGCGCCGCCAGAACGCCTGGCCCTGGGCTGACGCGCGCGCGTATGTGCAGCTGTGGCACTGTTCATGACGCCATTCCCTGCAAGACTGTCTTTGGAGTGTCGCGTTCTATGCTAGCAATTGTAGCACGCGTCACATCGCTAATCTCGACATCTGGCTCTGGCTTGCCGCCGCGTTGCAACAAGGATGCAAAGCCCCGCCCAACCGGGCGCAACATACGATAAACCCACGGCATGGCCAAAGTTGCTTGGGCAAAGCCACGCCGCAACCGACTGTAGACGCTATAGGCCTTGGGCGAGGCATAGTTCTGGGTTTTGTTTCCGTGCGACAATTG
>DFBD01000213.1:0-9713 GCA_002367255.1 Rhodobacterales bacterium UBA3089
GCGGGGACCGCACACCCTACGGTGCCAATTTCGCACCTTTGGGTTATTGCCATTCCTTCGAGACACGGCCCAATCGGATGTCGCGGTGGATGGATGAATATGGCCAATCGGAAGGCATCTCGACATATCCGTGTTTGACGGGGTTCTTCCAACAATATTCTACGTGCGCCCGATAATCGTCCTCATCCCGAATATGGTGTTCCCAATACCGCCTTTGCCAAACACCGCGCTCTCGTCGTCGCAAGTTGCTGTCGCGCAAGTCACCTTTGCCAATCTGCCGAGAAAACCTACCCTTAATCACGCCCCATCTGGTGGCGTAATCATGGTCGTTTTCCGGCAGTGTTATCACCGCATGTAAATGGTCAGGCATCACCACAATCGCATCAATGTTGAACTTCCGGTCTGCCAATGTTCGCATGAATGCATCCCGCAATTTATCGACCTCGCGCACCAACAAATCCGACGTTCGGTTCGCCAAGTTAACGGTAAAGAAAATGGTCGCGCCAGAGGTTCGCGGACGGATGTAATTTGACATCCCATCATAATCGCAAAACTTGGTTAACAATTTATAACCCCCAAAGGGCATCTCCCCTGTGCATCTGCGATGCACATTGCGTCGGGTAATTACCGCACCGCACCAAATTAACCNNTAACCACGCAAAAACGTACATACGGGTTGTGTACGCATTGTGTACGGGTTGTGTACGTCGTTTTTCACTCTTTTATTGATCTTTCCCCCCCGTCCGCTACAACGGTTGCAGCGCAACATTCAGGAGCCGTTCTATGACAAACACCCGCACCGAAACCGACAGCTTTGGCCCTTTAGAGGTCCCCTCCGATAAATACTGGGGCGCCCAAACCCAGCGCTCGTTAATGAATTTTCCCATCGGCTGGGAAAAGCAACCAATCGCCATTGTCCGCGCTTTAGGCGTTATAAAAAAGGGCTGCGCGCAAGCAAACATGTCCCTAGGCAAACTCGATTCCGCCCTTGGCGACAAAATAATCGAAGCCGCAACCGAGGTGATCGACGGTAAACTGGACGATAATTTCCCGCTGGTAGTCTGGCAAACCGGCTCCGGCACCCAGTCCAACATGAACGCCAACGAAGTAATCGCCAACCGCGCGATCGAACTTTCCGGCGGCGAAATCGGCTCAAAATCCCCCGTCCACCCCAACGACCACTGCAACATGGGCCAGTCCTCCAACGACACTTTCCCCACCGCCATGCACATCGCTATCGCGACCACCGCGCACGATGTTTTGTTGCCTGGAATGGAAAAACTGCACACCGTGTTGAATGCGAAAGCCGTTGAATTCAAAGACATAATTAAAATCGGCCGCACGCACACCCAAGACGCCACGCCCCTGACACTCGGCCAAGAATTCGGCGGCTATGCTTTCCAAGTCGAACAAGGCATCAAACGCGTGCGTCACGCATTACAGAACATCTACCCCCTCGCCCAAGGCGGCACGGCGGTCGGCACTGGCCTGAATACGCCCGTTGGTTGGGGCGAACTGGTCGCGAAAAATATGGCCGAGATCACAGGCCTACCCTTCGTCACCGCCCCTAATAAATTCGAGGCCCTAGCCGCCCACGACGCCTTGGTCGAAATGTCCGGTGCCTTGAAAACCGTCGCCGCCAGTGTTTTTAAAATCGCCAATGATATCCGCCTGTTAGGCTCCGGTCCGCGCTGTGGCCTTGGCGAATTGATGCTGCCTGAAAATGAACCCGGCTCGTCTATCATGCCCGGTAAAGTGAACCCCACACAGGTCGAAGCGATCACGCAAGTTTGCGCCCAGGTTATGGGGAACGATGCCGCAGTAGGTTTCGCCGGCAGCCAAGGGCATTTCGAGTTAAATGTTTATAAACCAATGATGGCCTATAATGTTCTTCAATCAATGCAATTGCTCGGTGATTCGTCGGTAGCCTTCACCGATAACTGCGTTGTGGGCATCAAGGCTGACGAGGACCGTATCAGCCAGCTAATGTGGGAAAGTCTAATGCTGGTAACGGCACTGGCCCCTGAAATCGGCTATGACAACGCCACCAAGGTTGCCAAAACCGCCCATAAGAACCGCACCACCCTGCGGGAAGAGGCGATCAAACTCGGCCTTGTAGATGGCGAGACTTTCGACCGTGTCGTACAGCCGAAAGATATGATCGGCCCCAAGTAACTTGAAACCTGCCGCCCCGCGTGGCAGGTTTCCACCATGGGAAATGTCGTAAACCTTCGCCAAATGCGAAAACAGAAAACCCGTGCCGACAAGCGCACAACCTCCGCCGCAAACACGGCTGTCGCGGGCGTGAAAAAACCCGAGCGCACACGTGTAACCCGCATAAACGATTTAGCTGGTCGCGCCCTCGACAGCCATAAACGCAAAGATGAAACCTGAATGCGCCCTGAGAAACATTCGCTAACCCTGCGGGGGCATCGCACAAGTGTGTCGCTGGAAGCTCAGTTCTGGAAGGCATTTTTGGAAATCGCGACCAATGAGGGCAAAACCATCAACGGCCTAGCCGCACAGATAGACGAAGCCCGCGACCCCGAAACAGGCCTTGCCACCGCTATCCGTGGGTTTGTTCTGACATGGTATCAAGATCGTCACGAGGCGTGACCCGTAGGTAAATCCCATCCCTTGATCGAACCGTCAAATGCGCAACAGGAACCGGCACCGCATCCGTGGTTTCAAACCGAAACGCTTTCAAAAACATCGCCAGCATCAGAACACCTTCGATCCGGCCAAAGCCCGCACCAGGGCAAACGCGCGGCCCGGCTGAAAACGGTATAAACGCATCTCGTTTGCGCGCCTTGCCGTTGTCCGTTTGCCAGCGATAAGGGTCGAATAGGTCGGGGTCATCCCACAGCCGTTCGTGCCGCTGCAAATGCCACGGCGAAACGATCACCATAGAACCGGAAGGTACCGGACAGCCGCGAAACCCGGTTGGTTGAACCGCGTCGCGAAGATACATCGGAACAGGGGGATACAGGCGCAAAGTCTCGTGAAATACGTCTTTGGTGAAGCGCATTTTTGAAAGGTCCGATGGTTGCGGCGGGGAACTTAGCACCCGCGCCTCTGCCGCTGCCGCGTCTTGAACGCCCGCGTCCATTGCCAGCAGGTAAAACGCCCACGCTAACGCACTGGCGGATGTTTCATGCCCCGCCAGAAAAAATATCGCGACCTGATCCACCATTTCAACTGTTGAAAATCGATGACCGGTTTTCGGGTCCACCGCCGTCATCAACTTGGTCGCCAAATCGTCCGGGGCGGTACCTGCATCAATTTCGTCTTGCCGCATATCCACCATTTCTTCCAGAAACGCACGGATCGTATTCGCGTGCTGCCCCGCCGCTTTTGATCGAAACCGAGGTACCCATTTGGGCAGTTTCAACAGCGCCGGTATGCTCCACAACGGTTGGGTTTTTTGATATTCACGAAAAGACTGAAACACTTTTCCAGCCGTCGCGGCAGGTAACGGAACCGAAAACAGCGTGCGGAAAATAATATCGGCAGCTAGAAACGAAGTCAGAAACTCCATCTCGACGGGCTTCCCATCTGCCCGCTCTGCCAAGCGTTCAATCGCTGCTTCCCCCGCCTCTCGCATGCACGAAAACGCCTGTCGCGGACAACCTTTGAACGCCGGATTAATGATATCCCGCTGTGCCCGCCACTGTGCCGCATTTGTGGCAAAAATAGAATCACCCAACAGAGGGCGCAAGGTGTCGGACAGGACTTTGGACTTAGGGAAATTTTCTGCCTCGTCAATCAATACGCGGCGCACAAGATCAGGCTGGTTCACCAGAAACGAGCGGTAAAATGGCATCCGAACCTGCGCCATCCATGCGTGGTACAAACGTTGCGGTTGCGAAGAAAACATGTCGCGCCGGAACAACCCGATGCGCTTGATCACCCCGACTCCCACAGGGCGGGAAGCAGGTTTCGGGGCCCGTTTAGCCATCCTCAACCTCGATCGAGGTATGAGGCGAATACACCTTTTCAACAACAGATGCCGTCGAAGAGCGGTGCGCAAAACGCGCCTTTAAGCTGACAGGACCTGCAGTAATCTTGAAATAGTCGTATTCCACGGGGTAATCGAAGGCGCATAAATACTGAATATGACGGCGAAAAAACTTCCACCGCGTGGCTTTTTGCGTTTCGGTGGAAAGCGTTTGACTAAACGCAGCAGAAATCACCGTTGGCCCGAATTGCTGCGTCGCAACTGCCACACCGCTGACTGCGGCGGGGTCTGAAAGCGCAAAACAGGCACCATCGCCCGGGGCCGAAACATCCAGCCATTTAATATCACCCCGCATTGATATCTGCTGCAAATCGCGCCGCAAATCCCAAGCCTCCGGCAAGAACGAGGTAACCGGAATCGCTTGCCCCAATGTCAGCAACGCCAACTTGGGGGCATTTGCACGACGACGCAAGACCTCGGCCGCCAGTACGACAGCCAGATGTGCGCCCGAAGAGTGCCCGACAATAAGAACCTCGTCGGCGTCGGTATCCAATGCCGCGCATATCCGGTCACAAAATGCATCGACACGATCGCCCAAAACCGCAGGCATCGCGCCGCCATCTTGCGCCCAGAACGCGAAATCATGCAGCAGATAATACGCGAAAAAATGTTTATCCCAACGGCGAAACAACACCAGCATCAGATAAAAAAGCCCGAACCCAAGCACAGAACCAGCAACGCCACCTATCGTGCCACCCAATATCATCCCCAGCATACCCGAGAAAGAAATCTGCCCCGTCAGCACAACAACCGGATACATCGCCGCCAATATCGGCGCTCTTCGCAGACGTCGCAGCGCCCCCAGCGCCCCACTGGAAACGTAAAGCCAAAGCGTTTTCAGCAGCAACCAATAGGTCTGCGGAATAGAATTGCGCATGGAATCAAAAACAATGTCATTCCACAGCAAAAACTCGATGCGCGTATCCGTTTCAGCCCCGTCGATTTTCGTGTTAACCGTCCAGTGATACCGTTCATTCTGGCCGGTGGAGCCTTTTATAGACAATTCATACCCTGAAATTTCCGCCTGCTTTTTACCCTCGACTCGGTAAAGTTCCCGATAGCGGCGCGGCGGCATCGGGTCATAACCAGGCACATAAAATACATGTCGCCGGTGAACAGAAGGGTAAATGTTTTCAGTCACAGTTTTCGAAAATACCAAATAAGTTTGCGGCATTCTACATCGCGAATATGGCGGATTCTAGCCTATAGCACCAAGTGCAGGAATATTTTCCAACAACCAGAAAGACATTTCGGAAAACAGGCCGGTTACCAACAGCAATCCGACGACCACCAGCATCACGCCCATAATTTTTTCGATCAGCCCCATGTGTTTCTTGAACCTGTTCATGGCCTTCACAAAGCGCTTCATGAACATCGCTGCCAGAATAAACGGGATGCCCAAGCCCCCCGCGTAAAATGCCATCATCACAATGCCGCGTTGAATGGAGCCTTCTTGCGCGGCCAGTGACAGGATCGTGCCCAAAATCGGACCAATGCACGGTGTCCAACCGAACGCGAACGCAAGGCCAAGGATGTATGCGCCAAACAGGCTGCCACCTTGGTTGCCCGCATCAAAACGGGCCTCGCGATAAAGGAACGGGATTTTCAAAATGCCAAGGAAGTGCAGGCCGAACAGGATGATAACCGCGCCTGCGACCATCCCCATTTGTGTTTGATATTGCAGAAAAACCTGCCCAAACGCGGATGCGGCAAGTCCAAGAAAAATGAACACCGTCGATAGCCCCATGACGAAGAATATCGCCTTGACGATAACGCCATTGTCGCGCCCTTCCGACATATCATCGATCGAGGTTCCGCCGATAAATGCCAGATATGGCGGCACAATTGGCAGCACGCACGGCGACAGAAACGATAGAATTCCGGCGAGTGTGGCAATCATCAAGGATAGCCCCATCGATGCGTCTATGATGTCAATTCCGAACATGATGACCCTCTCTGTTTATATCTACTTAAGGGTATTGGCGGTAAACGTCATGCCCCGATTTGTCACAATCGCGTGGACAATTGTTACAGGCGGTCTTAGGACTATGTCATGGATTGGGATATGGAACTAGATGCAGTCGGATTGCTATGCCCGCTGCCTATATTAAAAGCACGCAAACGGTTGCAAGCACTGCAAACCGGGCAAGTTTTGCGTCTGCTTGCGGACGATCCTGCCGCCGTAATTGACGTGCCACATTTTTGCTTTGAGCAGGGGCATCAGCTGGTTTCATCCAACACTGACACCCCTGAACATGTTTATCTGATCCGCAAAGGTTAACTATTCCGCCGCCTGCGCTTGTGGTGTCCCACCTGCCCGAAATGCCGCCAACAGCTCCTCACGTTTCTTCGCAGCCGCTGCTGCATTCGCCGCTTTCACATGACCAAACCCGCGAATATCCAGTGGTAGCTCCGCTAATGCTATGGCCAGATCGCGGTTGTCATCGGTTAAGCCCTTCGAGACCTCCGTCATGGTTTTCTGGTATTCCTTGATCAACGCACGCTCCATTTTACGCTCGGCAGAATAGCCAAAGATATCCAGCGGCGTCCCGCGCAGAGATTTCATCCCCGCCAGAACGCCAAACGCTTTCATCATCCACGGTCCGAACTCGGACTTCACGGCCTGCCCTTGCTTGTCCTTCTTACCAAAGATCGGCGGAGCCATGTGGAAGCGGATCGCCGACACATCCGTGAAATGTTCGTTAACGGCGGCCTCTAGAGTTTCGCGGTGCAGGCGGGCCACTTCGTATTCGTCTTTGTAGGACAGAAGTTTATGGTAGCCCTTTGACAAGGCCTCGCCAAACTCCACATCCACAGATTTCGCCGCAGAAACCCGCTTCAAATACCGTTTAGCCAAAAGCCCGTTCTGATATTTACGCAAATGGGCCGCGCGGGCTTCGACCCCATCCACAGCCTCGACCTCTTTAGCACCATCCAGCGCCTCCGCCGCATCAGCCGGAAACGCCACGGCCCAGCGGCCAAACTTCATTGCCAATAGGTTGCCCTCAACCCCTGCACCGTTCAGTTCAATCGCACGTTCAAGCGATTCCAGCGAGAGTGGCACCAACCCCGCCTGCCATGCCGCGCCCAGCATCAGAACATTGGAATAAATCGCATCGCCGAGGAATTTTTCCGCCAGCTTCGTGGCATCCAGCATTGCCAGCGCATCGTCGCCAATTCGTGCCGTAAGTGCAATGCTCATGCGGTCCACTGGCAAGCTGAATTCCGAATTTTTGGTAAATTCACCCGTGATAATCTGGTGCGAGTTACAAACCGCCCGGGTGCGCCCCCGTGTCATCAACCCAAGTGTTTTCGCGCCGGACGTCGTCACCAGATCGCCACCAATCACCGCGTCTGCCTCGCCCACGGCAACCCTGATCGCGGAGATATCGTCAGGACTAGGGGCAACCCGACAATGGATATGCACCGCGCCGCCTTTCTGGGCCAGCCCCGCCATTTCCATCATCCCAACGCCCTTGCCTTCAAGATGCGCGGCCATGCCAAGCAGCGCCCCGACGGTCACAACACCCGTACCGCCAACGCCGGTAATAACGATGTTATGCGTGCCGTTAATCTTCGGCAGCGTCGGTTCAGGCAGCGCTGGCAGTTTCAGTTCAGCCTTTTCCGGCTTCTTCACTTGCGCCCCTTCCAGCGTCACAAAACTGGGGCAAAATCCATTCAGGCAGGAAAAATCCTTGTTGCAAGACGACTGGTCAATCTCGCGCTTGCGGCCAAACTCGGTTTCCAGCGGCAAGATGGAGACGCAGTTCGACTGCACCCCGCAATCCCCGCAACCTTCGCAAACATCAGGGTTAATAAACACCCGTTTGTCCGGGTCAGGGAATAACCCGCGCTTGCGACGGCGGCGCTTTTCGGCAGCGCAGGTCTGGATATAAAGGATCGCCGTCACGCCTTCAATTTCGCGCAGGCGCTTTTGTACTTCCATCAAATCGCGACGCTCAGCCGTTTCGACACCTTTTGGAAACGCTGCGAAATCCACGTCCTCTTTTTCGTCATATACAACGACAAGTTTTTTCACCCGCATGGCCACAAGCTCGTGCGCGATTTGAGCCGCGCTCAAATCGCCCTCGTTGTGCTGACCACCGGTCATGGCGACCGCATCGTTATACAACACCTTGTAGGTGATATTCACATCACCCGCCGCAATCGCGGCCCGTATCGCCTGAACGCCGGAATGGTTATACGTTCCATCGCCTAAATTCTGGAATACATGACCGGTTTTCGAAAAAGGTGCCTCGCCAATCCAGTTCGCCCCTTCGCCGCCCATATGCGTAAAGCCCAGCGTCTCACGATCCATCCATTGCACCATATAATGGCAGCCGATCCCCGCATATGCACGAGAGCCTTCCGGCACCTTGGTCGATGAATTATGCGGGCACCCCGAACAAAACCACGGCAAGCGCGAGGCGATTTCCTCGGCGTTATCTGCTTTCGCCGCGTCATCCAGCACCGCTTTAGCTTTGATAAGCGTGGCGCTATCCAGCCCCTCGTCCGTCAGCACATCGCCCAGCTTTCGGGCCACCCCAACAGGGTCTAGTGCGCCTTTTACCGTGAACAACAGGTCACCGTTTTCTTTCTTCCAGCCGATAACGCGGCGACCACGGCGGTCATCGAAAATCGCCTCCTTGATCTGCACCTCGATCAGTTTTCGTTTTTCCTCAACGACGATAATCAGGTCCAGCCCCTCGGACCACTCGCGAAAGCTGGTCATATCCAGCGGCCAGACCATCCCTACCTTGTAGGTCGTGATTCCCAGACGTTCAGCCTCGGCTTCGTCAACACCCAACAGGTCCAGCGCATGCACCGTGTCCAGCCAGCTTTTGCCAGATGATACGATGCCGATCCGCGCTTTTTCATTCCCAAGTACCCGCTTGTCGATCTTGTTAGCGCGTGCGAACGCCTCGGCAGCGAAGCGTTTGTAATCATGCAGGCGGGCTTCTTGGTCGGTTCGGTCATCCACCAGTTTGATGTTCAATCCACCCTCTGGCATTTTGAAATCTGTTGGTTTGACGATCTTCATACGCTGCGGGTCGCCGTCAACCACCTCGGTTACCTCAATCGTGTCCTTCACGCTTTTTAGCCCGACCCAACACCCCGAATAGCGGCTTAGTTCCCAACCCAGAATGCCATAGTCCAACAATTCCTGTACGCCAGCAGGCGACAAGATCGGCATAAGCGCATCAACCAGCGCGAATTCGGACTGATGCAAAACTGTCGAGCTTTCACCCGTATGGTCATCCCCCATAATTGCCAGCACGCCGCCATGTTCTGCCGTACCCGCCATATTCGCATGCCTGAAGACATCACCCGTGCGGTCGACGCCGGGTCCTTTGCCGTACCAGAGCCCGAAGACCCCGTCGTGGGTCCCCTCACCGCGCAAGTTTGCCTGCTGCGAGCCCCACAGCGCCGTCGCGGCCAAATCTTCGTTCAACCCCGGCAAAAACTTGACGTCCGATGCCTTAAGCTGCTTTTCAGCCCGCTCCATCTGCATATCAATTGCCCCGACGGGCGACCCTCGATACCCCGTAACATATCCCGCCGTGTTCAGACCTGCCGCAGTATCTCGTGCTTTTTGCATCATCGTCAAACGAACCAACGCCTGCGTGCCGTTCAGCAACACGAAACGTTTCGACAGGTCGTACCGGTCGTTCAAAGATACAGATTGCAGGGTCAT
>DFBD01000213.1:9821-11205 GCA_002367255.1 Rhodobacterales bacterium UBA3089
AAGCACTTGAAAACAAGTCACGGGGATTATGATGGACTGGGACAAGCTTAGAATTTTTCACGCCGTTGCCGAAGCAGGCAGCCTGACCCATGCGGGCGAGGTATTGCACTTAAGCCAATCCGCCGTCAGCCGACAGATCAGCGCGCTGGAAGAAAACCTGAACGTTATGTTGTTTCACCGCCATGCACGTGGCTTGATCCTGACAGAACAGGGTGAACTTCTGCTGGATGCGACGCGCTCCATGTCCAAACGTCTCGAGACCGCAACGGCCCATATCCGTGACAGCAAAGACGAGATTTTCGGCAATCTGCGCGTCACCACAACAACAGGTTTCGGAACGCTGTGGCTCGCCCCGCGGCTTGGGCATTTGTACGAAAAATACCCCGAACTGAAAATCGACCTGATGTTGGAAGAACGCGTGCTGGACCTGCCGATGCGCGAAGCCGATGTTGCCATTCGCATGAAGGAACCCAGCCAAGCCGACCTGATCCGCCGTCGCCTGATGGATGTAGACTTGAAGCTTTACGCCTCGCGCAACTATCTTGAAGAACATGGGACGCCGCAAACCACCGACGATCTTATCGATCACCGCTTGATTTCGCACAATTCCTCTTCGCCGCAAGTTAGCGCGGGTGCCGAGTGGATGGCACCGTTCTTGCAAGCAAATGCGAAGTCGGTTCTGACAGTGAACAACTACTTCGGTATCCTGCAAGCGGTGCTGCACGGCCTTGGAATTGGGGCGTTACCCGACTATGTCACCGTCGATTCCCCCGAGCTGGTACGGGTATTACCCAACGACAGCAGCCGCCCGATTCCGGTCTATCTGGCCTATCCAGAGGAACTAAGACACTCCAAACGCGTCGCTGCCTTCAGAGATTTCGTGTTGGAGGAAATTAAGGAATCTCGCGCAGCAATGCGCGAAACTCCTTAATTTTATAGTTTTTTCACTATGAAATTTTAGCTATGCGCTCAGGTGATGGCCGGTATGCATGATTTTAATCAAGTTTTTCTTGAACGCACGAACACTGCTACCTATATCACTTCTCGAAGCGGCTGACATGTGCAGTCGGTTTCATACCTCCCTGTTGGACTTGGGCCGAGCATTGTCTCGGCCTTTTTTTGCGCGTCAGATATGGCCAACCATGCTGATAAACACATCCGTCAAATCCGGCAGGCCGTATTCAAACCCAACCTCCACACAACATTCCAGACACACCCGTTCGCTATCCAGCAACAAGCCATCCATATCAAACAGAACCATCTGCCTCCCCGATCACATGCGCGAAAGAACCGCAAACTTTGCCGCGAACATGTCCCATATCCGCCAGCTCTTCGCACATGGAATTCTGCGTACTAAACAACCGCCCCTCGGCACTTTCCTCGA
>DFBD01000213.1:11254-25482 GCA_002367255.1 Rhodobacterales bacterium UBA3089
CATTGGCCGCAACCGACGATACCCCAGATGCAACTTACGGGCTGCAAAACTGGTGTTAACCGGTAAAAACCCGAGCATCCTATGTGCCACACCATCCGCATCTGTAAGGCTTTCGCCCAAGGTCATATACCCGCCACATTCGCCATAGATCAGGGCTCCACGATCCTTGGCGGCCAGCATCACCGCCGCAAAACCTTCGCTTTGCGCCAAGCGTCCGGCATATAATTCAGGGTACCCACCGGGTAAGAATACAGCGTCCGCGTCCGGCGACGGCCCCTCGTCATTCAAAGGTGAAAAGACCGAGACCTCGGCCCCTGATGACAGCCAATCCTCCAGCATATGCGGATAGGCAAACATAAATGCCGCGTCTCGCGCCACCGCAATTCTTGACCCGATCGGTGGCAGCCCGGCTGCGCGGGTTGCGGTACCGATGGGCGCAGCCAATGCGTGTAATGCTTCAAGGTCCACATTAGCGGTAATCAGGTTTGCCGCAGCCTCGATAAACCCTTCAAGGTCCGCGTGTTCCTGGGCCTGAACCAGGCCTAAATGCCGTGAAGGTGCTTGCAACGTTGGCGTTCTGGGCACCGCCCCCAACACTGGAATGCCGATCGATCCTATGGCGCGCGCAATCATCTCGCTGTGGCGCGGCGAACCGATTTGATTAAGGATAACACCCGCAATTTTCACCGAAGGTCGAAGGCTTCCCAGCCCATGTACAATCGCTGCTGCCGTCTGCGATTGCTTCGCGCTGTCCAGCACCAGCACCACGGGCAGGTCCAGCGTTTCAGCCAAATCTGCCACGCTGCCACGCCCCATCGGATCACCGACGTCGGGCGCGCCGTCAAACAACCCCATCGCTCCCTCGATAATCAGCAATTCACCGTCTTGCCCCGCCGCAAGCCCACGCAATTGCGCAGGTGGCATCGCCCACGCGTCGAGGTTCACACAAGCAGCCCCGCTCGCCGCTTTATGGAATTGAGGGTCAATATAATCCGGCCCGCTTTTGGCCGATGTCACGCGCACGCCGCGCCTTTTGAAAGCCCGCAACAGGCCCAAAGTTATCATCGTTTTGCCTGCACCCGAGTGCGGCGCCGCGATGATAAACCCGTTCATACGCCCCGCCAGTTCAACGCCTCGCGCAGCAAATTTCCGCGCCCGATACTGATGATCGCTGGCGCCCCAATGCCACTGGCCGCAATATCATCCGCCGCCCGTTCCAGCGTCGTCTCGACCACCTGCATATCAGGCAAGGTCGCATTCGAAACCACTACCACCGGATCATCCGCAGGACGTCCCGCCGCAACCAGATTTCCCGCAATTTCATGCATATTCCGCATTGCCATATACATCACGATCATGCCCGCCTTGGCCGTCGCGGCCCAATCCACATTGTCTGGCGAAAGCCCGCGCTTGTCATGCCCCGTCAAGAATATGACCGAGGAGTTAACCTCGCGCGACGTAACCGGAACCCCCGCATAGGCCAATCCGCCGATCCCTGCCGTAATCCCCGGAATAATCCGAAACGGAATGTTGGCGGCCACCAGATCCAGTGCCTCTTCAGCGCCGCGACCAAACATAAACGGATCGCCGCCCTTAAGGCGCAAAACTCGCTTACCAGCCTTCGCATACGCTATTAACCGCCTGTTAATCTCTGGCTGCTTAGGCGAGGTTACCCCCCCCCGTTTCCCCACAAACACCAGCTCCACGCCGTCACGCGCCATGTCCAGAACATCCGCCCCAACCAGCGCATCATGCACGACCACATCCGCTTGCTCCAACGCGTTTACGGCATGCAACGTCAACAACCCCGCATCGCCGGGGCCTGCGCCGACAAGCCAGACTTCACCAGCAGGAAATATGGGCAGGTTTTTCATACCTTCACTTTCGGGCGTAATACATGCGGGATATTCGGGTCATACAACGCAGAGTCCTTGAAATCCGTCACGTTTGCAAGTGCGGGACCAATAAACACCAACGCCGTGCGCGTGATCTTCGCGTCCCGCACCTTGGCGTGAATATCCTCCAGCGTGCCACGAATAATCAACTCGTCCGGCCAACCGACACGATACGCCACCACAACCGCACAATCATCCCCGTAAAACGGTGCAAGCTGTCGCCGTATCTCGCGCAAAGCCCGAATACCCAGATGAATCACCAGCGTTGCGCCCGTACGGCCGAAATTCTCTAGCGTCTCACCCGAAGGCATATCTGTGGATTTCATCGACATCCGCGTCAGCACGATGGATTGCGCTATTTCCGGTATCGTCAGCTCCTGTCCCATCGCCGCCGCTGCCGCCGAATAAGCCGAAACGCCGGGCGTAATGTCATAAGGTATCCCCTCCGCCTTCAAGCGGCGGATTTGTTCGGCAATCGCCCCGTAAAGCGCGGGGTCACCGGAATGCACCCGCGCGACATCCTCTCCGCGCGCATGGGCGGCAACAATTTCCGCATGCGTGTCATCCAGCGTCATCGGGGCGGTATCCAGCACTCGTGCGCCCTCGGGCGTGAAGGCAACCACGGCTTCGGGAACCAACGATCCAGCATACAGGCAAACAGGACAACTTTCGATTAACCGACGCCCCTTAATGGTAATCAAATCCGGATCACCCGGCCCCGCGCCAATAAAATGAACCGTCATACCAACACCTTCTTCTTTGCCCAAATACTCACTTCGCCAAATCCCCGTCTATTTTCCTTGCATACCCCCGAGGCGTATACATCCGCGCCCCTTCGCCCAATTCCGCTAACTTCGAATGGCTGGAGCCAACCAAAACCACCGTCAGCATATCCACTTCATCGACCTCAAGTTCACTAAGCTTCCGGTACCGTACATATTCTTCCGGCCGCCCAAGGCTAGAGGCCAGCATAACCGGTGTATCGGCAGAGCGATGTTTCAGCAAAATATCCCGTGCCTCGGCCAGTAGTGTCCGACGACGCCTGGATACGGGGTTGTAGAACGCAATCACAAAATCCCCCTCGGCTGCGGCGTGCAGACGTTTGATGATATCCTCACGCGGCGTCAACAAGTCGCTCAACGAAATCGCACAAAAATCGTGCCCCAACGGGGCCCCCGCCCGCGCTGCTGCCCCTTGAAGCGCAGAAACGCCGGGCGTAGAAACCACCTCTACCCGTTTGGCCGCATCCGACACACCCAGCGCATCGGCACCGCGATCCAGCAATTCGAACACCAGTGCGCCCATCGCATAGATTCCTGCATCTCCCGAACATATCAGTGCAACGTTTTTGCCTTTTCCAGCCTGCTCCAGCGCATACCTACAACGATCTTCCTCCCCCCCGAGCGGGAAATCAGATCGTGTCTTACCCGCCGCCAACGGCCCCAGAATATCGATGTACAAACCATACCCAACCAGTTCTTCAGCCTGTGCAATCAACTGGCTAGCCTCTGGTGTGCGCCAAGTGTGCTGCCCCGGTCCTATGCCGACAATCGACAGCTTGCCGCGTGAACGGCCAGCCATTTCGATAATAACTTCCGGCGCACGCGCAATCGCACAAGTGGCGTTTGCGGTCTTCTGTTTTTCCACAACCAGCATGGCGTCTGGTCCAGCGGCTGCCAGTGCTGCACCCTCCGAAACACCGTGACAGCCGACCTCGGCGTAAACTACATCCGACGGGTTCGCCAAACGCGAGGCCTCCACCTCCAACGCCGCCGCATCGAACAATCGGTAAGGCACACCTAAACGTCGCGCGGTTTCAATCATCGCAGGTTCGTCACCCTTCAAGTCCAGCGAGGCCACACAGGCCACAGACTCGGGCGCGATATTCGCCCCAGCCAAAGCTCCCTGTACCAAATCCCACATTTCCGAAACGTCACAGCCGCGCGCGCAACCAAGCCCCAAGACAAATCGTTGCGGGTGGTAAACAAGCGTATCCACGCCTGCCTCAGCAGGCGCCTCCGAGGTAGTCAAACGCACCGGACCATCGCCTGTTTCCAAATTCCAGATATTCTCACCTTCGACAATCGGCTTTTCGCCCGACAGCATCGCCATCATCACCGATTTGGCATCTTCAGGGTTCTTCAATCGCCAGCCCGTAGGCGGTTCATCCAATGCCACACCTAGCGCAACATCGCCAGCGGTGGTGATCGCGGCTTGCCGCCCTAGCACTTCGCCAATTTCTTTAGCCATACGATTTGCACCGTGATGCCCACCCAACAGCGGAATTACTGCTGACCCGTCATCGGGCACCGCAATCACAGGCGGCTCGGTCCGCTTGTCCGCCAAGACAGGCGCAACCGCCCGCACCAGAATGCCTGCGGCACAAACCCCGATCACCGGATGCCCCGCCTGAAACAACATACGCACATGGTCCAGCGCGTTCGGGAAATAAGTATCGGCACGGTCGCAACGACCTTCACGGCCATGCACAGGCACGTTAAGCGCAGCGGCTATGCAAAGCGCAGTCGCCTGACCGGAACGGGAAAGACATATAACAACAGGTTTTAGTTCAGCCACGGATCTTGGCCTTTCGTAACGAGGATCATAGAAAAATAGGGTGCAGTTTCGGGTGCTTCAACAAGCGGTATAACCTTCTGGTTCGGCAGGCTGGCGCGTTCGACATATGTCGCGTCCGTCAGCTTCAACGCCGCTAACACACGACGAATCTTAGGCAAGTGACGGCCAACTTTCATAATCACCACTGCTTCGGCCACCGCGATGCGCGCACGCATGGTGTCTTCGTCCAAAGGCCCCGGAATTATGGTTAACACTTCGTTACGCGCCGTCAGCGGGCGGCCAGCGACGGCAGCACACGTGGTCACAGACGTCACCCCCGGCACCACTTCGGTTTCAAACCGGTCGGACAGACGGGCAAACAGGTACATGAACGATCCGTAAAAGAACGGGTCGCCCTCGCACAGCACCACTACGTCTCTACCCGCGTCCAGATGTTCGCCGATATCCGCCGCACCCTGGTCGTAGGCTGCTTGTGCAGGGGCACGCTCAACCGTCATCGGTATGTGAATCGTAACCTCTTGCGCATCGTCCGGGATAACATCCGCTGCGATAGACCGCGCAAAACTTTCACCGTCTTCCAGCGCCGGATAAGCCACAACTTCCGCCCCCGAGATCAGGCGATAGGCCTTCAGCGTCATCAGTTCCGGGTCACCAGGGCCGAGGCCTATTCCGTACAAAGTACCACTCATCGTTTAATCAAGCTCCATTGTGTAACGGGACGCAAAGGTTTCCAACTGGTTAAGGAACCGAGCGGCTCCCCCCGGTTCACCGAAATCTGCACCAGATCGCCGCCGAATTCCTTATAAAGCTGCACCAGCAGCCCCTCGCTTTCCAACGTCACCGCATTCGCAACCAGCCGCCCCAACGGCCGCAATGCGGCCCAACAGGCCGTAAATGTTTCGCGCGACAAGCCACCGCCGATGAAAATGGCGTCAGGCGCCGCCAGTCCTTCGAGTGCCGCTGGCACCTGCCCATCAACCAACTTCAACGCTGGCACACCCAGCGCCTGCGCATTCCCCGCCGCCATAGTGCGCCGATCAGCCCGTGGCTCAATTCCAACCGCACTGGCATAGCGCGCCGCCCGCATCCACTCCACCGCGACGGAACCACAACCCGTACCAACGTCCCAAAGCAAAGCCCCGCGCATCGGCATTAGTTTGGCCAATGTTGCCGCTCGAACTTCGCGTTTGGTCATAGTGCCGTCGTGGATAAACACCTCGTCCGACAGGCCCGGCACACGTGGCAACAAGGCCGCATCAGGGGCCGCGATGCATTCTACCGCCAACGTATTAAATGCCGGAACCTCGTGGTCCCACTCCTCCGCCACACCGTCAAACCTTTGCTCATTGTCACCGCCCATCGCAGCCAACACCGTCATACGGCTTTGGCCAAAACCACGCGCTGTCAGGAACGCGGCAATCTGGGCAGGCGTTTCCTCTCCCGTCGTCAAAATCAACAACCGTACGTCCGGCTGAATAAACGCAATCATCTGTTCGACAGGCCGACCATGCACCGTCAGGGTTTCCAGATCTGCCATGCTCCACCCCATACGGGCCGAGGCCAACTGGAACGCCGATACCTGCGGGTGATATGTTATCTCGGGCGCCGGAATGCTCCGTCCAATCCGTGCGCCAACCGAAAACCACAACGGATCCCCCGTTGCCAACACCACCACCCGCTTCCCGCGCCGCAATTCCAACTCGCCGATCAACGCATCGAAAGGCGAGGGCCACGCAAGCATCTCGGCACTATCGTTGGCCGATAAAACATGATGCCGCGCACCGCCAACGATAACCTCGGCGGCCTCGACAACCGCACGGGTAGCAGGGGTCAAACCGTCCAGCCCATCCTCACCGATACCAACGATATGTAGCCAGGGGGTCATAAAAATCCGCCCTTCTCCTTTGCAAAAATACTCACTTCTGCTCCTCCGGCAAACCAACCGCCATTGCATTCACCGCAGCCGAGGCCATCGCGGACCCCCCTCGCCGCCCTTGTAGCGACAAAAACGGGATGCCACGCGGGTTAGCGGACAGCTCCGCCTTACTTTCAGCGGCCCCGACGAAGCCAACCGGAAACCCCAGGATCGCAGCCGGTTTCGGCCAACCCTCATCCAGTTTTTCCAGCAAATGGAACAACGTTGTAGGTGCATTGCCAATCGCCACAACCGCCCCTTCGATGTGATCGCGCCACAACTCGACAGCGGCGGCGGAACGTGTGGTTCCTATGTCCTTGGCCAACCCCGCAGTACGCGAATCATTAAGCGTAACGATAACCTCGTTCCCGTCCAGATACCTGCGAATAACGCCTGCCCCGACCATCTCGACATCGCATAATATCGGCGCACCAGATGCAATCGCGCCCGAGGCGGCCATATGCACATCGTGCGAAAACGCCAGATCATCAACAATGTCCACCATCCCGCACGCATGGATCAACCGAATAGCGGCAGGATGTAAACCTTTGGGTAGACGTGAAAAATCCGCCTCTGCACGTACTGTCGCAAAAGATTGAGCGTAAATCGCCGAGGGGGATTTCTCGTAATCCTTCATCCGTCAGTCTTCAACCGGCTACGCACGGATTCCGGCCCGTGCGGATGATCCGCTTGCGGGTAATCGGGGTGCGCATGGTCGTGATGATGGTGGTCGTGATCGTGGCTATGCGAGTGGGTGTGTTCATGGTGATGGTGGTGGTCCATATCCAATCGACATGCACCGGTACAAAAATCATCGCACAGATCGCAGGTTTCCACTGTGGCACCCGGTGCATTCGCACCTTGGCCTTCAACATGGTGATGGTGGCTTTCCTGCGCCATGCCCTGCTCGGCCTCGAACCCTAAAATCTGTTCGCGATATTTGCACATACCGCAGTTCATATTATTGGAGCCATCAAGGATTTCACGCACCCGTTCCGCGAAGGTTTCGATAACCTTGGGGTGGTCGTTCAGGTAACCCGCTTTGATGAAATTAATGTCAGGATACTTGGCCGAAGCCTCGTCTGTGAAACCGTAAATCCGGTCGATCAGAACCCCTGCGAACAGGAAATACGGGAAGACTATAACCCGTTTGTAGCCAAGCTTGGCAACGTGGTCCAGGCACGGTTCGACCAACGGAAAAGTCACACCGGAATAGCCGACCTCGGCCCAGCCAAACCCCATGCCCTCTTGCAACAATCGCGCAACTTTTGAGACATTACCATTGGCGTCAGGGTCAGACGCACCACGGCCAATTACGACCAGACAGGTGTCATGCAAGGGCACCTCACCATGGTCAGAATTCGCCTTGTTTACAGCAGCTTGGATACGATCCGAGGCAGCCTCGATCATCTTCGGGTCAACACCCAACTCGCGCCCGTAGTCCACGGTGATTCCATGCTTGGCGGCATAGGTGTTCAGCACCGTCGGGATGTCATTCTTTGCGTGCATTGCCGCGAACAGCATACCGGGAACCGCAAGGATGTGATCACAGCCCGCATTACGCAAATTATCCAACCCGTCACGCATGACGGGGTTGGCAAATTCAAGGTACCCATAGTCCACATCCCAATCGGGGAAGTGCGGTTTCAGGCCTTGCGCAACCTGCGCAAATTCATCGACGGCAGCCTGACTGCGAGAGCCATGCCCGCAGACCATAACACCATATTTAGCCATGATTTCAGCGCTTAACAGCGTTGTAAGTGGCCAACGCCAGAACGCCTGCGCCAACAATTACCAGCCACGAAACATGCGGCACATGCAGCGCACCGGATGTGTGCGCCAAGGCTGGGGTTGCTGTGATTGTTGCTAGAGCAATAAGAATTCGCATTGTATTTTCCTTCCGGTTTCATCGGTCCACCATGGAAGAAAACGCACCTTGTCGCCCTATTCGAGCACCTGACAGTTCCGGCTTTAGCCCCCTATTTGGGTCGACCTTGACCAGACGCGCTTTCAGCCCCGAAGGGCACCGTCTATGGGTCGTTTGTAGGGGGCCGGAAGCTGCGACGCAAGGTAGAATGCAACGGTTTCTAGTTGTCGGGCGCCTTTGTTTTTTGCAACGCGACCATCAAACTGCAAACCAGCAATCCAATAGCAACGGGAGACCAAAGCACTCGTTCCAACATGACTGGCGTCGCGAGATTCATAATCGTCGACATCACATTGATCCCGACAACCAGCCAGATTAAACGTCGTGACAGCCCGTACCATTTGGGCAAAATGTAACCTATCCTCGTTGCAACTATGCCCGCCAGTGACATCAGTAACAGCCCTTGAATTGCGGCTGCGATCCGTATCGGTGCCGGCATCACCCCCGGGTACTGCCCAGCCATTGCCACGTCCCCCCACGGTGCGCCAAAGGCCAGTGCGAATTGGAAAGAGACGATTATTGACGTTAAAACCAGATAGAAGCGGAGGAGGTTTGGCATAGGGGTTTCACCTGTCATTTATGTATAATTGAACAATTAATATGATCGGCAATTACAGAAATATCTGGTTACGGACGTAGTTCTTTTCAAGAAGGCCGGCTACTTCGATTCAGGCACGCAAAATGGGGCGCATGTTGGAAACAGCGCCATGATCTTGTGAATTCTCGGGAGGTTCTGCTGCAGAACCGGATGTGACCGCCATGGGGTATGAAGGTCGGATAGCGAGGAAGTATCGCGCCGTGGCTTGCCCGACTGCGCCGCCGGTAGCGTCTGCTGCACCAAACGCCGCCAACTTCGAGCAGTTTGTCTGGTGTAGAAATGTCAATTGCCCGGCGCGATATCCCCAGTTGGCTTTGTCAGAGCCATGCCCAGCGAGAGTGGTTATACAGGGAGATGGTTAATATTTTGTGTAGATTTGACGGTATATATCGTTTGCGGGAAACATGCATCCAAAGGTCACGCCGCGGATTTTCCCAGTTGATTCAGATCAACGCAAAGACCCGCGATATCTGATACTCGATACGTACCCGCCACATTATGGGAAACTTGCACAATGGAGAAATTGTTATGACAGATAAATCAGGAATAGTTGAGGTTAAATCCGACAACAATGAGACAACCGACCCGGGGACAGTTGCTACACTGCGCGAAAGGATCGATCATTTATTCGATGAATTTCAGGAAGGCTGGCCCTTCGGTTCAATGCGCAGACGCGCCGCCCATACCATGGGCGCACCCTTCCATACCATGGGCGTACCCTTCGAGTGGGGATTCCGCTCACCGGTTGTCGATTTCGTCGACCGTGGGAAATCCATTGAGTTGAAGGCCGAACTGCCTGGAATGGATGAAAGCGATATCGAGGTGCATCTGACGGACAGGGTACTAACCATCAGTGGCGAGAAGAAAGAGGAGCACGTCGAGGGTGAAAAGGACAGCGATTACTACCTCTCGGAACGGCGCTATGGCTCTTTCAAGCGTTCGATATCCATTCCCGAAGAGGTTGATACCGATAAGGTCGAGGCCTCGTTCAAGAAGGGGGTTTTGACGGTCAGTTTGCCAAAGGATGTCAAAGCGTTGAAAAAGGCGAAGAAGATCGAGGTGAAAAGCGGAGGGTGAGTTGGCGTTAAGCCCCCCGTTTGGCTTTCTCGAAATGTAATTGCAGGGTGTGTGCTTCGTACGCACCCTACGGTTGCTGCACTTACGGTTAATGCAGAATGTTTGATTTCGAAGTCGAACGTCGTGGTGCCTTAAAACGGCATCTCGGCGCCATCGTAGCCCTCGAAAACACCCGTTGTTTCCATGGACAGAATATCGATCCGCTCTAACAAACCTTTGGCCGAGGTTTCAGCGTTTATATCTGCGGCGCTCCCGCCCATGTCGGTTGCGACCCAGCCCGGATGATAGCTGCCGAGTGCAACGCCGTCACCGTGCAGATCAACCGCAAGGTTGCTGACAAGATTGGTGACCGCCGCCTTGGACGCACGATAGATATACGATCCACCCTTCGCACGCGCGTTTGATCCCATTTGCGACGATATCACGGCGATTTTTCCACGGCTTTTACAGATATTCGGCAGGGTTGCCTGAATGGTGGCAAATACACCCGCGACGTTCACGGCCATGCCTTGCGCCCAGAGATCAAGTGCGAATCCGGTGTCCAGATTTTGACCTTTGTCCAGATAAACACCTGCGTTGCAGATCAGGATATCAATTTCACGTCCCTCAATATCGCGCCCAAACCGCGCCACGCTTTTGGGGTCGGTAACATCGAGTTGCAGCCAGTCTTGGCCATCTGGCACAACGCGGCTGGTGCCGATCACTTCATGCCCCGCGGCAGTGGCCTGTTTGGCAAGCTCCGCACCGATGCCACGATTAACGCCAGTTATAAGATATGTAGCCATGGGGTGTTCCTCGCTGGGTGTTTGAGGGTAAGGGTAGGGTAATATTCGGGAGGCTTCAATTTATAATTGTGGATGGAGACATCAACGGTTTCACTAACGAAATGTAGGGTGTGCGGTCCCCGCGCACCATTGCAAGGGCCGAGATGTTGAACGGTGCGCGGGGACCGCACACCCTACGGGCACTTACTCGTATACGATTTTCAAAGAAACCATTGCCCCATTTGCACAAGCCCCCTCAACTTCAATAAAAATTCGCCCCTAAAACTCAACGCCCCTCTGCGCCTTAACCCCAGACCTGAACGGATGCGCTAGCAATTCCATCTCGGTTGCCAAATCCGCGATCTCCAGCAGTTCCGGCTTGGCGTTCCGGCCAGTCAAAACCACGTGGGTCATCGGGGGCTTTTCCTCTTTCAGGAAACGCACCACCTCGTTCACGTCGATGTAATCATAGCGCAAAGCGATGTTGATTTCGTCTAGCAGCACCATCTTGTTGCGTTCGTCCAAGATCAGTTCCTTGGCCTTTTCCCACGCAGCCTGCGCCATTTCGATGTCGCGGGATTTGTCTTGGGTTTCCCATGTAAACCCCTCGCCCATGGCGTAGAAGGGGCAAAGGTCGGAGAATTGCTCGGTAATCAGTTTCTTCTCGCCGCTTTCCATGCCGCCCTTGATGAATTGCACTACGGCGCAGGGCATACCCCATGCGATGTGGCGGAAGATCATGCCGAATGCGGCCGAGGATTTGCCCTTGCCCTTGCCGGTATGGACGATAACCAGCCCGCGTTCCTCGGTTTTGGAGGCCATAATTTTGTCGCGGGCGGCCTTCTTCTTGGCCATCTTCATGTTGTGACGTTCGGTATCTGCGGATTCGGTCATGATTTTCCCCTTTTGGTTGGAAGTCAGGATGCCGCGTTGGAACAACCGAGGCAATACGAAAAACACCGCGCGCTTCGAGTAACCTTTTAGTCGCACTCTTTGAAGTGGGAACTGTTAATACTTAAGTGTAAAAACACCGAAACCTCGTACCAAAGGATTTACCGTGCTGGCGACCAACGAAATAAAAGCGCTCCTTGCGGAGCATTACGACCTTACGCCCTCGCTTGAGAAAGCCGAAGCGACGCGGGATATATATGCGAAGACAGATCGGGTTATTCCGCTGGCTGAGTGGGCAGTATATGCCCCGTATGTGATTGAAATAAATCGCTTAAAGAAAGAACGCAACGCGGTCATTCTTGCGCATAACTATATGACGCCGGAAATCTATCACGGGGTTGCCGATCATGTCGGGGACAGCCTGCAATTGGCGATCAAGGCCACGGAGGTTGAAGAAGATGTAATCGTCCAGTGTGGCGTACATTTCATGGCCGAGACCTCGAAAATCCTGAACCCCGCCAAAACAGTGCTGATGCCGGATATGGCGGCGGGGTGTTCGTTGGCGGAATCTATTACCGCTGAAGGGGTTGCCGAGATGCGTGCAAAATACCCCGGCGCGCCTGTGGTTTCCTATGTGAACACGACGGCCGAGGTGAAAGCGGCCTCGGATATTTGCTGCACATCGGCCAATGCGGTGCAGATCGTTGATGCGATGGAAGGCGACACTGTGATTATGACGCCGGACCAGTTTCTGGCCCAAAACGTTGCCAATGAAAGTAAGAAGAACGTTGTTTGGTGGGCGGGAAGCTGCATCGTGCATGAGCTATACGAAGCTGAAGACCTTCGCGCCTATCGCGAGTCAGAGCCTGACATCAAAATCATCGCCCACCCCGAATGCACCCCCGAAGTGGTTGCGGAGTCGGATTACACCGGCTCTACCCGTGGGATTGTTGACTGGGTACACGAACATAAACCTGCAAAAGTGATGTTGGTGACCGAGTGTTCGATGGCGACAAATATTTCGGATGAGCTGCCCGAGGTGGAATTCGCCAAACCGTGTAACATGTGCCCCTACATGAAGAAGATAACGCTAGAGAAAATTCTGTGGTCTTTGCATACGATGGGCACGGAAGTTGTGGTCGAACCGGAGGTCGCCGCGAAGGCGAGGCTGGCGGTTGAACGCATGATCGACCTTAGCAAATCGTTGAAAATCTGAAGTCCACACTGGAATTGCAGAGGAAAAGCAAATGAGCACCGTTTACACGCCCTTGCCGGACATCATTCTGGAACCTGTGATCCGAAACGCCATCGCCGAGGATCTGGGCCAATACGGTGACATCACCACCCGCGCCGTGATCTCGGCTGACACGACTTATTCCGCCCAGCTGAACGCCCGTGAAAGCGGTGTGGTTTCCGGCATGCAGATTGCCGCGATAACATTTCGCCTGATCGACCCTTCGCTTGCGATAACCACGCATATTAGGGATGGCATGCCTTGCAAATCCGGCGATGCGCTGATGACGATCAAAGGGAGTGCCGCCTCCATTTTGATGGGGGAACGGGTGGCGCTTAACTTTGCAGGGCGGCTAAGCGGTATCGCCACAATGGCGGCTGCATTTGTGACCGAGACACGTGGCACAGGGGCGCGCATCACATGCACTCGCAAGACAACACCGGGTTTACGTATTGTTGAAAAGCAGGCCGTTCTGCACGGTGGCGGCTTTAACCACCGTTTTGGCCTAAGCGATGCGATCCTGATTAAAGACAATCATATCGCAGCCGCGGGCGGAATTTCCGCGGTCTTGAAACGCGCCAAGGCGGTTGCATCGCACATGGTCCGCATCGAAATCGAGGTGGATCGGTTGGAGCAACTGGAAGAGGTTTTGGCTGAAAATGTTGCCGATGCAGTCTTGCTTGACAACATGGACACCAAAACCCTGAAAAGGGCGGTAGCGATGGTTAACGGGGCGTTAATAACCGAGGCCTCGGGCAATATGCGCCTTGATCGTATCGCCGAAGTGGCCAGCACCGGTGTTGAATATATCTCGTCGGGGGCGCTGACCCATTCCGCCCGAACACTTGATCTGGGTCTGGATTTTTAGCACGCCAGCGCCGCGTGCTAAACAAACATTTGCCCACTGATATCGAGGCGGACTTCACTGAGTTCAGGTTCGGAGAGGTCCATACGATTGAGTTATCCAAGTAACTCTACTAACAGCGCTTTCGCCGAGTTGCTTCGCGGCTGCCATAGCCCCCGGTCAATCGCTTCCTGAAACTTTTCGGCCATTTCGCGAAGGGCAACAGGGTTGGCGTCTTCGATGAATTCGCGGGTCTCGTCGTCTTCGATAAACGCCGCGTGAACCAGATCGAAGTGGTGGTTTTTTACCGCCTTGGTGGTAGCTGCAAAGGCGAACATATAGTCCACCGTGGCCGCCATTTCGAACGCGCCTTTATAACCGTGGCGTTTGACGCCCTCGATCCATTTGGGGTTCACCACGCGGGAGCGGACGACGCGGGACATTTCCTCGTCCAGCGTGCGGATTACGGGGCGCTCAGGGCGCGAGTGGTCGTTGTGGTAAACCTT
>DFBD01000278.1:0-1530 GCA_002367255.1 Rhodobacterales bacterium UBA3089
GGTTCCTGAACTGTATGTCAGCTCATTGTCGTGCCGCTCGGTAATCTACAAAGGTATGATGCTGGCGGAACAGGTTGCGGTTTTCTATCCGGACCTGATGGACGAGCGGTTTGAAAGTGCGTTTGCGATTTATCACCAGCGGTATTCCACCAACACGTTCCCGCAGTGGTGGCTGGCGCAGCCCTTCCGTATGCTGGCGCATAACGGCGAGATCAACACCCTAAAGGGCAACGTTAACTGGATGAAAAGCCACGAAATCCGAATGGCTTCGAATTCATTTGGCGACATGGCCGAGGACATCAAGCCAGTGATCGCGCGCGGGTCTTCGGATTCTGCGGCGCTGGATTCTGTGTTTGAAATGATGGTTCGGGGCGGGCGTAATGCGCCTATGGCCAAGACGATTCTTGTGCCGGAAAGCTGGACAAATGCAGCAACGGCAGTGTCCAAAGCGTGGCAGGATATGTATTCCTATGCGAATTCCGTGATGGAGCCGTGGGACGGCCCCGCCGCTTTGGCGATGACGGACGGGCGTTGGGTTTGCGCGGGTCTGGACCGTAATGGTCTGCGCCCGATGCGCTATGCGATTACCGGTGACGGGCTGCTGGTTGCAGGGTCCGAGGCTGGCATGGTGCCGACGGATGAAATGGACATCGTCGAAAAAGGCGCGCTTGGGCCCGGGCAGATGATTGGCGTTGATATGGCCGAGGGCAAGCTTTGGCATGACGTTGACATGAAAGATATGCTGGCCGCCGCATCGCCGTTTGGCGAGTGGGTCGAGGCGATTACCGACCTTGAGAAAATCACCGACGGGGTCGATGAAAGACCGAAGTTTACGGGCTCGGATTTGCGCACGCGCCAGATTGCGGCAGGGTATTCCTTTGAAGAGATGGAGATGATCCTGCATCCGATGGCTGAGGACGGTAAGGAGGTTCTGGCCTCGATGGGGGATGACACGCCTTCGGCTGTTTTGTCTGAACGCTATCGCCCGTTAAGCCATTTCTTCCGGCAGAATTTTTCGCAGGTGACCAACCCTCCGATCGACAGTTTGCGCGAATTCCGTGTGATGAGCCTGAAGACGCGGTTCGGAAATTTGAAGAACGTGCTGGACCAAGATGGTAGCCAGACCGAGATTTTGACGCTGGATAGCCCATTTGTTTCGAACGGCCGGTTCTGGGCGATGATGAAATATTTTGGTGATAGTGCGGCAACGATTGACTGTACGTTTGCGGTTGACGACCCGCAGGGTTTGCAGGACGGGTTGTACCGGATTCAAGCCGAGGTCGAAGAGGCCGTTCGGGCCGGAATCGCGCATATTGTGCTGACGGACACGCATCAAAGTGCGGAGCGCGTGGCGCTTCCGATGATTTTGGCGACCTCTGCGGTGCATAGCTGGCTGGTGCAAAAGGGTTTGCGGACGTTTACGTCGCTGAACGTACGGTCTGCTGAATGTATTGACCCGCATTATTTCGCCGTGCTGATTGGCGCGGGGGCGACGACGGTTAATGCGTATCTGGCGCTCGATTCACTGGC
>DFBD01000278.1:1584-5092 GCA_002367255.1 Rhodobacterales bacterium UBA3089
ATCAATCAGGGTCTATTGAAGATTATGTCCAAGATGGGGATTTCCGTGATTTCGTCTTATCGCGGCGGTCTGAACTTCGAGGCTGTTGGGCTTTCGCGCGCCATGGTTGCCGAGTTCTTCCCCGGGATGCATAGCCGTATTTCGGGTATTGGTATCACCGGTATTCAACGCGCGGCCTTGAAAGTTCATGCGCCGGGTTGGCTGAAAGGGCAGGATGTTTTGCCTATCGGCGGCTTCTATAAATCCCGTACAACTGGCGAAACCCATGCTTGGGAAGCGCAGGCGATGCACTTGTTGCAGTCGGCCTGTGATCGTGGATCGTTTGATTTGTTCAAGCAGTATTCCAAGAATATGCGGTCCCGCCCGCCGATCCATTTGCGCGATTTGCTGGACTTCAAACCAGCGAACGCGCCGATTTCAGTGGACGAGGTGGAAAGCATCACTTCGATCCGTAAGCGTTTTGTGACGCCGGGAATGTCCTTGGGCGCGCTTAGCCCCGAGGCACATAAAACGCTGAACGTGGCGATGAACCGGATTGGGGCGAAGTCGGATTCCGGCGAGGGCGGTGAGGACCCCGCGCATTTCCATCCTGAACCGAACGGCGATAATCCGAGTGCGAAGATCAAGCAGGTGGCGTCCGGTCGCTTTGGCGTGACCGCCGAATATCTGAACCAGTGTGAAGAGCTGGAGATCAAGGTTGCCCAAGGCGCCAAGCCTGGCGAGGGTGGACAGTTGCCCGGCATCAAGGTGACCGAACTGATCGCACGTTTGCGCCATTCGACGCCGGGGGTGACGTTGATTTCACCGCCGCCGCATCACGATATCTATTCGATCGAGGATTTGGCGCAGCTTATTTACGACCTGAAACAGATCAACCCGCGCTGTAAGGTTACTGTGAAACTGGTGGCCTCCAGTGGTGTCGGGACGATTGCGGCTGGTGTGGCGAAGGCCAAGGCGGACGTGATTTTGATCTCGGGTCATAATGGCGGAACGGGGGCGTCGCCTGCGACCTCGATCAAGTATGTGGGTCTGCCATGGGAAATGGGCCTGACCGAAACGCATCAGGTTTTGGCGCTGAATAACCTGCGGGATCGGGTGACTTTGCGCACCGATGGCGGCTTGCGGACAGGCCGCGATATCGTGATTGCCGCGATGATGGGCGCCGAGGAATTCGGCATCGGTACTGCGGCGTTGATCGCAATGGGGTGCATTATGGTACGCCAGTGCCAGTCGAACACCTGCCCTGTCGGGGTTTGTGTGCAAGATCCTAAACTGCGTGCGAAATTCACCGGAAATGCCGATAAGGTTGTGAACCTGATCACGTTCTATGCGCAGGAAGTGCAGGAAGTTCTGGCCTCTATCGGGGCGCGCTCATTGGACGAGGTGATCGGGCGGGCGGATTTGCTGACGCAGGTTTCGCGCGGTTCGGCACATCTGGATGATCTGGATTTGAACCCGCTGCTGATTTCGGCCAGCGAAGCCGGTGCCATTTCCTATGATCGTAACCGTGATCGTCAGGCTGTGCCGGACACACTGGACGCGCAGATCGTGAAGGATGCACAGCCGTTCTTTAAGGACGGCGAAAAAATGCAGCTTTCCTATTCGGTGCAAAACACGCACCGGACGGTTGGTACGCGACTTTCCAGCCATATCGTGCAGAAATTCGGGATGCGCAATTCGTTGCAGCCGGATCACTTGACGGTGAAACTGACGGGTTCCGCAGGGCAATCACTGGGGGCGTTTGCCGCGCCCGGTCTGAAGATCGAGGTGTCAGGTGATGCCAACGACTACGTCGGTAAAGGGCTTTCGGGCGGTATGATAACGCTGCGACCACGTCTTGGTTCCCCGCTGGTGGCTGCTGAAAATACCATTATCGGCAACACGGTTCTTTACGGTGCGACTGACGGCAAGCTGTTTGCCAACGGGCGCGCAGGGGAGCGGTTCTGCGTGCGCAATTCCGGCGCGCAGGTGGTGATCGAGGGCTGTGGATCGAACGGTTGCGAATATATGACCGGCGGTGTTGCCGTTATTCTTGGGTCGATTGGTGATAACTTCGGGGCCGGAATGACTGGCGGAATGGCCTATATTCTGGACCTGAACGACGAGGTCGAGACCCGCGCCAACATGGAAACCCTTACGGTGCAGACGGTGCAATCGGCGCATTGGGAGGCCCAGCTTAAAGGCCTGATTGAACAGCACGTCGAGGAGACCGGCAGTGTGCAGGGCACCAAAATCCTGTTGCGCTGGACCGAGATGTTGCCGAAGTTCAAACAGCTCTGCCCCAAGGAAATGCTGACCCGCATTCCGCATCCGCTTAGCGATGTTGAAAACGCGGCCTCGGCCTGATACTGGCTGGTCCGGAGGCAACTTCGGACCAGACCATGGCAAGACGACCACCATCAAAACCTGTTGAGAAACCCGTAGAACCGAAGCCCAAACGCGACTGGTTCTTTCCGGTGCGCGTGGTGGTTTGGTTTTTACGACCTTTCGTGAAGTTTTCGTTAATAGTTTTGCTGATCTCGACAGTGTTCGTGTCGATCTTCAAATGGGTGAACCCGCCGTTAACCTATCTGATGTACAGCGAATACAAGCGGTTGGGCGTTATTCACAAAGATTGGCGCGATTTGGAAGATATGTCGATCTATATCCCGCTAGCCGTCGCGGCGGCCGAGGATGCCAATTTCTGCGCACATAACGGATTTGATTTTGAGGCAATCGAAGCAGCATTGGAGGATGGATCCGGGCGCGGGGCGTCGACGATCTCGCAGCAAGTCGCGAAGAACGTGTTCCTTTGGCCTGGCCGCAGCTGGTTTCGAAAAGGGTTGGAGACCGGTGTAACCGTTTTGATCGAAAGCCTGTGGAGCAAGCGGCGAATTATGGAGGTTTACCTGAATGTTGCCGAATTCGACGAGGGTATTTTCGGCGTCGATGGGGCAATCGCCAAATATTTTGGGTATGACCCGAAAAACCTGCGGCTAGCTGATGCCGCGCGACTGGCAACCGTGCTGCCAAACCCTAAAGAACGGTCCGCCAGCAACCTTTCCATTACGTTGAACAGGCGTGCCAGCCGGATTGCGATTGGTGTGACAACTTTGCGGGATGAGGGGCGGGCGGATTGTTTTTTACCTAAAGCTTCTCCTTGAATTACTGGAAATTTGGGATATTGAGGAGAGGTTCTTCAATTTCAGGGATTTCTGATGCTGCGACTTTACCATTTGCCTTTGTCCCCCTTTTGCCGCAAAATTCGACTGGTTTTGGCTGAAAAGAAAATCGACGTCGATTTGATAGTCGAGTTCCCGTGGGAACGGCGGCTGGATTATTTACGGCAAAACCCTTCGGGAAAAGTGCCTATGTTGAAGGCGGACGGGCTGATCCTGGCGGACTCGGCGGCGATATTTGAGTATCTGGAAGAGGTATATCCGGCCGTGCCGTTGCTGCCCTCAGACCCTGCTGGTCGGGCTGAAGCACGACGGCTAGCGGCATGGTTTGACGACAAATTCCACCACGA
>DFBD01000278.1:5204-23979 GCA_002367255.1 Rhodobacterales bacterium UBA3089
GATTATATGGGTTGGTTGTTGGAGCAACGTCGATGGTTAGCTGGGGATCGCATGACAATTGCCGATTTTTCCGCCGCCGCGCAGTTAAGTTGTCTGGATTACATAAGCGATATCGATTGGGCGCGAAACGAGGCGGTTCACGATTGGTATGCGAAGATAAAATCCCGCCCGGCTTTTAGGCCACTGCTGTCTGATCTGGTGCCCGGGTTTGTACCCCCGGCGAACTACGCTGATCTGGATTTCTAGGTGGGCCCGGCCGTAAATGACGGTCTTTTGCAACGTCTGCGCGAACATGCGTTGGCCGAAGGCTTTTCCGATTTTGGTGTTTGCTCTCCCGATGCAATCCCCGAAGCGGCGGCGCGTTTGCAGGCCTATGTGAAGGGCGGCTATCACGGAGATATGAAATGGATGGCCGAACGCCAAAACTGGCGTGGTGATCCGTCCGAACTGTGGCCCGAAGCACGTTCAGTTATAATGCTGACGGAAAACTACGGACCAGCCGATGATCCGCTGCGACTTCTGGAAATGAAAGATCGGGGTAATATATCGGTTTATGCGCGCAATCGGGATTACCATGATCTGGTTAAGAAACGGCTGAAACGGGTCGGACGGTGGTTGTTGGAACAGGCCGGTGGAGACATCAAGGTTTTCGTTGATACAGCCCCAGTGATGGAAAAGCCGTTGGGGGCTGCGGCGGGGTTGGGCTGGCAGGGGAAACATTCCAATCTGGTCAGCCGCGAACAGGGCAGCTGGTTTTTTCTCGGTGCGATTTTTACGACGTTGGATTTCACGAAGAGCGAGCCCGAGGTTGATCATTGTGGAAGTTGCACGAAATGTCTGGATATTTGCCCGACAAACGCGTTTGTGGGGCCGTACAAACTGGACGCGCGAAAGTGCATTTCCTACCTGACGATCGAATATAGCGGCCCGATTGACGAGGCCTTGCGCCCGATGTTGGGTAACCGGATTTACGGGTGCGACGACTGTTTGGCCGTTTGCCCGTGGAACAAATTCGCGAGCGTTACCAAGGATGCTAATTACTGGGCGCGGGTCGAATTGCAGTGCCCGAAGCTTGCGCATTTGGTGGCGCTGGATGATGCCGGTTTTCGCGAGGTTTTCAGCGGGTCACCCATTAAACGGATCGGACGCAACCGGTTTGTCCGCAACGTGCTTTATGCAATCGGGAATTCCGAGGAAGCGGGGTTGCGGCCCTACATTCAGCCTTTACTAAACGACGAGGATGCCGTCGTGCGCGATGCCGCTGAATGGGCGATGAAACGGTTGCCCGCGCAATAAAAAACCCGACACAATGGCCGGGTTTTTCAAATTAATATGTCATAAAGCTTAGTGCAGTTTATCACCGGCAACTTTGATGGCATCGTCGATCAACCCGCCAGCGTCTTTCGCTGACATGTTGGCCGCGATAACTTCACCAGCAGCCGCAACAGCGATGTTAATCGCCTTGTCTTTGACTTCACGAACCGCGGCTTCCTCAGCAGAAGCGATTTGGTCCACAGCAGCCTGAAGGCGACGCGCAATGCTGTCTTTCAGGTCAGCTTTGGCTGCATCGGCAGCGATCTCGGCTTCGGTTTTGGCGTGTTCGATGATGCCTGCAACCTTACCTTCGACCTCTTTGTGCTTACGCTCAAAGGACGCCAGAATGGTCTGGGCCTCTTCGCGCAGGGCACGTGCCTCGTCGATTTCGGATTTGATACCTTCGGCGCGATCATCAAGCATTTTTGTGATCAGCTTCGGAACACCGAAGTAAACCAAAACACCCAAGAAGATCGCAAAGGCAATCAAAACAACAAAGTTCGTGTCGTTCAGGCTGTACCATGCATGGCCACCACCAGACGCGAACGCCGGAGTTGCCATCAAGGAAGCCAGTAGAGCAATACGTTTCATGGTCGTTTACCCTTTCAGACGTGCAGCAACTGCTGCTTTGAGTGCCTTGTCGTCCGTTGCTGACGGCATGATTGCAGCGACGATGTCAGTAGCGGCAACGCCTGCGACCTCTTCGATGCTTTTCAGTGCGCTTGCACGAATTTCTTCGATGCGAACAGAAGATTCAGCGGCCTTGGCAGCGATTTCAGCGTCAGCTTTGGCGATTGCCGCGTCGACATCTGCTTTGATCTCGGCTTTGGCTTCACCTGCGATTTGCATCGCTTGTGCGCGGGCTTCGGCTAGGGCAGCGTTATAGGCTGCCTCGGCTTCTTCCGCTTTGCGTTTGAATTCCGCGGCTTGTTCGATGTCGTTTGCAACGGCGTTATGCCGGTCTTCGATCACAGAACCGATACGCGGCAAAGCCACCTTGGCGACGATGAAATACAAAACGATAATAGACACGACCAACCAGAAAATCTGGTTTGGGTATGTCGAAAAATCGATCTGTGGCATTCCTACGGAAGCCTCTGCTGCATGTGCGGCGTCTTGAGTTGCCATGTTATTCTCCGATAGCAGGGCGGGCCACGTCTATGCGCAGCCCGATGCAATCCATATACGGCCACGCGTATCGTGACCGCAGTTCGGCGTTTTGCTTAAACAGCAAACATAAGCAGAAGTGCAACGAGGAACGAGAAGATCCCCAGAGCTTCCGCAAACGCGATGCCGATGAACAGCGTGGCTGTCTGCTCGCCTGCTGCTGCAGGGTTGCGAAGTGCGCCAGACAGGAAGTTACCCGCCACAAGACCCACACCAATACCAGCGCCGCCCATACCGATGCTTGCCAAGCCTGCACCGATCATTTGACCCATTACTGCGATATCGCCTTCCATAGTATTCTCCTTTAGAATATCTAGATTAGTTAGTTAAACTCTAGTGGCTCGGATGCAACGCATCGTTGAGGTACACCACAGTCAAGATTGTGAAAACATAAGCCTGAATGAAGGCTACGAGTAGTTCGAGGCCGTAGACCGCGACAATTGCGGTTATCGGGATAACAGCCCCAATCCCCAGTGCGCCGGCGAAACCGGCGAACACTTTGACCACCGCGTGACCAGCCATAAGGTTTCCACCAAGACGGATGGAATGGCTGACGGGGCGGACAAAATACGAAATCAGCTCGATCAGGAACAGCACGGGGCGCAAGGCCAGTGGTGCGCTGGATACCCAGAAAAGCTTGATGAAAGACGGGCCGTTTTTCACGAAACCGATGACGGTAACGGTAAGGAAAACGGTTAGCGCAAGAACGCCGGTAACTGCGACATGCGAGGTTGTCGAGAAACTGTAAGGCAGAAGGCCCAGCAGGTTCGCGAACAGAATGAACAAGAAAGCTGTCATGATATGCGGGAAATACGCCAGGCCTTCTTTGCCTGTAATATCTTCGATCATCTTGCGAACGAAACCGTAAGTCATTTCGGCAACTGACTGGCTGCGGCTTGGAACCATGGCGCGGCCACGGGAACCGACAACCAACACAACGAATGCGGCCAGAACAGCCAAAGCCATCCAAAGGGTTACGTTTGTTGGCGTGTACCATTGGATGGGGCCATCACCAAACAGCGGGTGAACCACAAATTGGTCCATCGGGTGGATGTTGAAAGCGCTTGCCGCTTCTTCAGTTGTGCTTTCTGTAGACACGATCTGCCCTCACTATTGACCCTGTTGGGCCGTTTCATTCTCGGCCAATTGCTTGGCCTTTTGCCTCTGAACCTCCTCGGCGGTTCGCATCATAACGCGGATACCGGCCCCGAAGCCCAACAACGAAAAGAGTATCAGGAAAATCGGGATCGTCCCGAACAGACTATCCAGCCCGTACCCAATACCCATGCCCATCGCCATTCCGACGACGAGCTCTAAAACCATACGCCAAGCCAGACTGGCTTTCTCGTACTTGCTCTCCGTGCTTGGGGCGGGCTCGATCGCGACTTTCGCCGCCTTGATCCGCTGATCCAGTGCTTCGAGTTTTTCCGGACTTGGCGTATCGGTCATCCAATACCTTCCTTTTCCAGCCTCTTAGTACATAGATTCCCTATCGGGAGCATTCTGGCGGACAATATGTATGTGGATGGGCTGTGTCAAGCGTATGTAAGGGGACTGTGAATATGTTTATCTAACTGAATTACATATATAATTATTGCATGCGACGTGCTGGCACAGGTAGATTGGTTAAAATTTTTCACAACACAAAAATCAACTGTTCGGTTGATCATTTTATCTACATGCCTATAGTCAAACACATGGTTGAGAATTCAGAATATCGTCTAGACTCCCTTTTTGCTTCCTTGTCAGACCAGACAAGGCGCGCAATTCTGCTGATGTTGCTGGAAGGTGACCTGACCGTCAAAGAAATCGCGGCGCCTTTCGAGATGTCCCTGGCTGCCGTATCCAAACATGTCCAGATATTGGCAAAGGCCGGATTACTTACCCAACACAAATCAGGGCGCGAAAAATGGTGTCGACTTGACACCAACGCCCTGAAGCCCGCTGCCTTCTGGCTTGAATCCTACGGACAGTTTCTGGACGATAGCTTTGAGTTGCTGGAAGAGTTGATAGAACTGCAAGGCATCAGCACAGAGGTTCCCGCAGACACCTAAACGTCCTGACGCAAAATATCCGTGATCAATACATTATACACATCGTCCCCGATTACCTGACGTGCCGCCTCCAGAAGCGAACCCCTTAAGTCATTCATCGCCTCACCACTTGTAAATTGCCCATCAAACCCGCCGGAATTCGCATGTAGAAACATCACACTCAGCAACGCATCCCGCAGTTTCGGTTCCCTGGCGAACACAACATCGCCAACCACTGGTGTTGTTTCAATCGACAACGTCATCACGACCATCGAAGAAACATTGTTGTCCTTCACAACCGGAACAACAAACTGCTTACTCAATTTTACATAGTAAACGTTGTTGGGATCGGGCTCGGACTCCTCCCCATGAGCGGTATCCGCGGCCACCTCTGCCTCGCAAGAGCCATGCCCATCGTCCTGACACGCCTCGGTCGCTGTCGTGGGGACGGGGCGCAGAAATATGCCGCCCCCCACCCCCGCGCCAAGGCCAATAAGGACTATCAAGATCGGAAGAATTTTACCCATACTACCCCCTTAGAACGGCGCCACGATTTCAAAAATCTGCTGGCCATATCGCGGTTGCTGTACGTCACTTATCCGCCCCCGCCCACCGTATGAAATCCGTGCGCCAGCGATTTTGTCGTAAGTAATCTCATTCCTGCGCGAAATATCTTCCGGCTGAATAATCCCCATGACTTGTAGCTCTCGCAACTCGAAGTTCACCCGAACCTCTTGCAAGCCGCTGACCACCAGATGGCCGTTCGCAAGAACATCAATCACCGTCGCAGCAATCCGAAGCGTAATTTTTTCATTGCGTGAAACAGTGCCATCGCCTGCTGATGTAGACGTCGAGGAAAAGTTAGCGGCCGGATCGAGGCTTGTTCCTTCGGGCAAGGCACCTGATACCAGTTCCGGTAACCCCATCAATGCCCCAATGCTCATCGTGCCTGAGCCGGATCGAGATTGCCCTGATCGATTGGATATCTGCGCTTGATCGTCTATCTCGATAACAACCGTTAAAATATCGCCCAAATTACGTGCCCGCCTGTCGCCGAACAGGGATGCTGGCCCTGAACTCCAAAGCGACCCCTGACTGTAGCTTCGCCGAACCAATGTCGGTGGGGGCACCGCAATTGTAAGGCGCTCGGCGGAAATACCTATGCCGCTATCTGCCCCTATCATAGTTAAATCAGGTGCCCTTCCAACCTCCTCAAAAGGAACACAGCCAGTTATCAGAAGTGTGATACCAAGAACCCACCGGGAAATCATGAACTGACCTCGATCGTACCATCGGGCAACACGCGCCCGGTTACCGTTAGGCGTGAATCCAAATTCATCACGCGGACTAGGTCGCCAATACCGGCGCGGTCCAACACGCGCCCCTCGGCAGAGATTGATAATAATCCAGTGTTATAAACCATAATAACCACTTGGTTTCGCTCCATTATCGCTGGTGCGCCTATTTCTGATGCTCGGATCACTCGACCGGCATACAAATTTACCCGCGCCTCCAATCCGATAATACTTACAGCATCCGCAATTCCACCGACGGTATCGGTATCGAGCATCGTCAAATCCTCCGCCATGATTATACTGCGCGCACGAATAGCATGCGCGGCAACTACTGTCTGTGCGCCAGCCGCTAGTGCTGAGACGAACAGTAGAAGGATGCTTAGGCGTATCGTTTTCATCAGCGAATTTGCGTAGTCGCGCCGAGCATTTGGTCTGCGGCCGTGATAACTTTAGCATTCAATTCATAACCACGTTGTGCCTCGATCAATTCGGTAAGTTCCCGGACGGAGTCGACCGAACTTTCCTCAAGATAGCCTTGGCGGAATTGTCCCAACCCGTCTTGACCTGCCTCGCCAACTCTGGCCGTACCGGAGGCTGCTGTTTCGCGGTAAAGGTTACCGCCAATTGCCTCCAACCCTTTTTCGTTAGTGAACCCGGCCAAAGTAAGCTGCCCTAGGAATTGTGCATCGACCTGATCCAGAAAATACGCATAAATCTCGCCATCGGCGTTGATCGATAGGTCTCGGGCGTCGTCCGGAATTGTTACATCCGGCATGATCGGATATCCGGCAGAGGTAACAATTTGCCCGTCGCCCGTCATCTTAAGCGCCCCGTCGCGCGTGTAGCCCGTGCCGCCAGACGGCAAAGCAACCTCAAAATATCCGGAGCCCTCAATCGCCATGTCCAACTCGCCACCGGTTTGTTTCAGCGAACCTTGTGCGACATCCATTGATATGGCTGAAGGCTTTACGCCCATTCCCAACTGAACACCGGCAGGCAAAATTGAACCGTCCGCCGCGCTAACCGCCCCGGGTCGCTGGACCTGTTGATAATGCAAATCCGTAAATTCCGCACGCCGTGGATTATACGCCGTCGTATTCATATTCGCGAGGTTATTGGCAATCACCTCTACCCGCATCTGCTGAGCAGACATGCCTGTCGCGGCTATTTTCAAAGCATTCATTGCAACCTCCTATTTATACAACTTGGCCGAGCGTTCGGATACTGGATCGAATGCGATCATCTTCGCTGTCCAGCAGATTTTGCCCAAGCTCGTATGCGCGCTGAACCTCGATCAGTCGGGCCATTTCGGTTACCGCATCAACGTTGGATCCCTCAAGAAACCCCTGCTTAACGCGTGAATTCTCGGCCGGATTGGCATCTGCCTCAAAGCGGAAAAGAACGCCGTCCTCGCGCAAAAGCATTTGCGGGTTTTCAACTTCGAATATGCCGATTTGCGCGGTTGGACGACCACCAATAGATATGGTGCCATCCTGCGCAACGCCGACCCTGCCCGCATCAGGCGGAATAAAGATCGGCGAGCCCCCGGAATCCAACACGCGATGCCCGGTCATCGACACCAGATCACCTTCGGCATTCGTAGAAAAACTACCGGCACGTGTCAGACGCTCGCCAGCGGGGGTTTCCACCATGAAAAATGCGGGGCCATCGATCGCCAGATCAAACATGCCACCCGTTTGGGTCGTGCTGCCCGTATCCACATCCGTAAACCGAACCCTTGCCGAGGTCATGGCAACGCCACCACCCTCCGCATCCAGCGCACGCAATTCTTCGGCGAAGACCACACCTTCACGCCGGAAGCCGGTGGTCGAGATGTTGGCGATGTTGTTGGCAACCGCCTGAAGCTCTTTCAGCAGTCCGGACTGGCGGGTTAGCCCGATGTATCCCGTTGTATCCATTTGCTGAAACTCCTTTATAAGCTGGCATTCTGGCTCAGTAGAATCGTTATACAGGCGTAAACGTTAAAATTTCCTCAAAACCCGCGCGTGATATTTTCGATCACCTGATCTTTGTAAAAATTCACCAATAACTGCCCCGAGTATCCCATCGACAACCAAAACACCGCGAGGATCGCCGCGAGTTTTGGCACAAACGTTAACGTCATTTCCTGAATGGAAGTCAGCGCCTGAAAAAGGCCAATCACGACCCCGACAAGCAACGCAACGCCCAAAACCGGAAGCGCCACGATCAACGCAACCCATAAGCCTTCGCGAAGTACGTCGAAAATTTCGGTCGCGCCCATCAGACAGGCATACGCAAAATTTCCTGATAAGCCTCCACAACTTTGTCACGGACTGTCACCGCCGTTTCGATCGCCAATTCACTGGCCGCCAACGCCTGCACAACCGAATGCGCGTCGGCCGTTCCGATCATGCCTGCCTTGGCGGCATCTTCACCGGCTCGCATCGTGTCCATGAAATCCGTCGCAACCTGCGCGAATAAATCTGATCCGCCGGATTCTGCTTTTGTCGGCCGCGCAATATTCTGCGCGTTTGTATATAATTGTGATGCAATATGTGCCGTTTTATCCATTATTTTCGCCTTTCTAGCGACGCAGTAATTCAAGCAGTGACGACGTCATCTGCCGCGCCTGGTCAAACATCCGCAGATTAGCCTCGTAAGACCGTTGCGCCTCGCGGGCGTCTGCGACTTCAATCATTAAATTGACGTTGGAGCTTTCAAAGTATCCGTCATCGCCCGCCATTGGATGGCTGGGTTCGTAAACACGTTCCAAACTGGTGGTATCTAGATGAACATCGCCCGTTCGAACCGCCCCCGCACCGTTGACAATTTGTTCAAACGGAACCAGTTTGCGACGATACCCGGGCGTGTCCGCGTTCGCGATATTTTCAGAGGCCAGCCGCAGCCTAGCGGCCTGCGCCGACATCCCGCTAACGCTTGATGCCATTGTATTAAGAAGATCACCCATTTTGTATCCTTCCTATCTTATCCGGCCCATGCCGGCGCGAAGAATGTTGATAGATTTCGCATAAATGCCCAGCGCCAAATCGTGCTGATGTTTAACGTCTGCCGCGCGTACCAACTGATCTTCCAGCGAGACGGTGTTGCCGTTTGGCGATTCTGATCCGAACGCCGCTGAATCGAAGATGTCGCCACTGGCGTTACCAGCACCAAGCGCAATATGACCCGCCCGAACGGGATGGCTACTCGCCCGTATGTGCGTAGTTTCGCGAAAGCTGTCAGCAAACGTCGCCATGTCCCGCGCCTTGTATCCTGGCGTATCAGCGTTGGCGATGTTCTGTGCGATAACCGATTGGCGTGACGATGCGTGAGCCGCCAAATCCTGGGCCATCTGCAGAATTCCGATGTCTATTTTCAATTTAGGGCTTCTCCCTTGCTATGCATAAGGTGATTCTTAACCATTTAGTGTGAACAAAAGGTAAGCATCCTCAAAATAAAGGACTAACCATGTTCATCGACTTCAAACCGTTACAAACTGCCCTGCACGACATTCCCGCATCGCGGCGGTTCGGGCGTGTGACCTCGGTTGATACTGCGGCCATTCGCATCGGCGGGCTTTCGGTTCACGCGCACGTCGGTGATCAGGTCTCCATCACAAAATCCGGTAACATACGTATTTCCGGCGAGGTCATCGCACTAGAAAAAACTCACGTACTTGTAATGCTTTACGGGCCAAGCGACGGAATTGCGATTGGCGATTTGGCTGAACTAAATGGCACGAACGGCATTCGGCCATCCGGAACATGGGTGGGCAGAGTTATCGACGCGTTTGGCAATGCTCTGGACGGCCGGCCCCTATATTACGGCGAAAAGATCGTGCCTTTACGCCGCTCCCCGCCCGAGGCCGCAAGCCGTCGGACCCTTGGGTCACGTTTGAACACCTCGCTCGCAGTATTCAATACGGTTTTACCAATCGCTCAAGGGCAGCGAATCGGGATTTTTGCGGGATCCGGCGTCGGAAAATCTTCGCTTCTGGCCGAGATGGCTCGCGGGCTTGATTGCGACATTGTCGTTATTGCACTAATCGGCGAACGAGGTCGCGAGTTGAAAGAGTTCACCGACCATGTTCTGGGGCCAGAGGGTATGAAACGTGCGGTAATAATTGCGGCTACATCTGACCAATCCCCTTTGGTTAAGCGCCGCGCGGCATGGATGGCTATGGCAGTTGCCGAATACTTTCGCGACCAAGGCAAACACGTTCTGTTGCTTATGGACTCGATCACTCGATTCGCCGAAGCACATCGAGAGGTGGCGCTAACAGCCGGCGAAGCCCCAAGTTTACGCGCCTTCCCGCCATCGACCGCAAACCTGATCGCAAGTTTAGCGGAACGAGCTGGCCCCGGCTCCGAAGGATTCGGCGACATCACCGCCATATTTTCAGTTCTGGTTGCTGGATCTGACATGGAAGAGCCCATTGCAGATATTACGCGTGGTGTTCTGGACGGGCACATAATTCTGGATCGTGAAATTGCTGAAAGTGGGCGATTTCCAGCTATAGACATAACCCGAAGCGTTTCCCGCTGCCTGCCAGCCAGTGCCACACCCGAAGAAAATGCAACGATTGGCACTGCTAAGAAAATGCTGAGTATTTACGAAAAAGCAGTTCCGATGATTCATACTGGCTTATATGTGAAAGGTTCGTCCGAGGAAATTGATGAAGCAATTGCGTTTTATCCAAAGCTGGAACAGTTTTTTTCCCGAAATTCCCCTGAAACTATTAGTGAAAGTTTCAGATTGCTTACTGATGTACTTGCTCCATCCGGCTAAAATCACCTTGGGAAATTAGGCGGATATTCAATCTGGCCACAATTGCCGCTAAAAACTCGGACTATAAGCGCGACTGAAAAAAGCTGGCCATACCCGCCGCCGAATTCTGAAGGAGTGTCAAAGCGGTCGTTCCCGGAACCCCGGTATCCGAACTCTCGGATATTTGTTTTCTTACGAAGAACGTTCGTAGCATTTTATCAACATTCTCACTTTCCCTAAATACTGCGAGAGAACTATCGCCGAACATCTTCCTAGCTTTGTCACGAAAGACGTCGCGTTGTTTATCAACATCCAACAGGCCAAATGAATTTGGCAAACCAAACGCCGTCTCAAAGATTTTCCGTAGCGGCGGATTTCCCATTACTTTGAACCAGGCTGAATCGTCAGCGCTATCTGAATTTGAAAATTCGCCAATTTCACGAACAAAAACCATTGCCAAGCGCATGGACTCGTCGCTTTCACCCACTGCAACTTCAAATTTTTGAACTTTATAAGGGTCTATAATGCTCTTCGCAAAATCTGATCGCGCGACACGGGCTCCAAACAAATTTCCATACCCGAATGCCTTCGAGAGTTCCTGATACCGCTTATCCACCATCCGGTTTGCAAAAGAATCGTCCGCGTCTGTCCCTTCAACCAGCGCCTTTAACACGTACGCGCGCTTATCAAGATCGTCTTCCAAGCCAAAAGCGCCAAGTGCGACCTTCAACAAACGTCGGTCATTAACAAGATCCTCAGCTGTGGTCGCCTTACTGATATTTTCTTTGAAATACTCCAGATCACGCAATAACTCGGGAGACTTTTCAAAAGCCACGCGTTGTGTTTCCGCCGTTCGATCAAGAAATCGCCAGCCGACATAGCCGATTTGAGGGACTATTGGCTGAAAACCAATCATAATGCCCGCTCCATCAACCTTTGTTCACGAGCCAATAGTCCGCGCAGGGCTTTCAAGGCTGGATACGTTTTGTTGTTCACAACGCTCTCTGTGGCCAAATCAAGCCGCATTCTACTGTCTGGGTCAGTAAAAACCTGACTTAGTTGTTCGATACCACTTAACAGTTGGCCACGGCCTTTAACTGGGTCGGCCTCGCCTGCCAATACCATCTGCGCAATATAGCAAACTCGCTTTACGGGTGTGTTGGCCTGGGCGGGGTGGATCGCATCGCGTAATCGCAACACATTTGCATCTGGAGTAAGGACGTTCAGTTTAGCACGCCGATCCCCGTTTTCGACAACCACACCGTTAATCAAAATCCGCTCCGCAGGGCGAAGTTTAAGGACTAGCCCACTCATGGCGCTGTACCACTTGCGCGCAGTCCGCGCATAACAGTAGTGTTGATTTCAACCAAAGCATCAACCGTCGCTTCTTTTGCCAACACTTTTCGGCTATGGTTTTCGGTAAATTCAGCCAAATAAAATATCTGGGCACGAAGCTGGGCAGGCAGGCCGTTTTCCTTATCCACAACATCGGATGCGAGTATCGTCCAAAGTCGCCGATTATCATGGATTGCTTCTGCCAAATCTATAAAACTTGCAAGGTCACCCGTTGATACCTTGGTTAATCGATGCGTGATTTGAGCGAAAATTTGATATTCCGTACTACGCTCGGTTTTAATCGGTGCCGAAGCATCCGAGTATGCGGAACGCGCAAGAGCTGCGATGTTCATTCAGAATTCTCCTGTTACGACCCGATTTTCAATCGGGATAGGGATGCAGTGAATAATTCGGGCGAGACTAGCCCGCCCGAATCTATTGCATTACCTGAACAACGACAGGATGGACTGAGCGCCCTGATTTGCGATCGACAGCGACTGAACACCCAGCTGCTGCTGAACCTGAAGGGCCTGAAGGCGAGCAGAAGCTTCCTCCATGTCCGCATCAACAAGTGCGCCAATGCCGGACTTCATTGCGTCCGTTAGTTTGGAAACAAAGTTACCTTGATCTTCAACACGCTTCTGTGATGCACCCAGCGCAGCCGTGCCATCAACAGCAGTTTGAATAAGCGTTTCAATTTCTGCCAACGAAGTATCCGCCGCAGCGGCACCGGAGACATCAACTGCTGTGAGATCAAGATCAGTTTCAAAATCCACCGAAGCAACGGTGATATTGCTGGCTGTAACTGTACCACCGGAATCCCGGTCCAGAGACGAAAGAATAGTGACATCACCACCCGCAGCGTCAAGCAAGTTGGCGCCGTTGAATTGCGACGCCGCAATGACCGACGTGATCTGGTTTTTCAATTCGTCAACGTCCGCTGTAATTTTCGCATGGTCAACGTTTTCACCAGTCGCTGCAACGACTTTCTCTTTCATCTGCGTCAACAGATCCGTGATCTGCTCGGCACCAGCCGATGCAACGGCAACCGTAGCTTGCCCCAAAGACAGGGAATCGCTGATCGCGTTAAAGCCGCTCACGTCGGATTCCATCACTTTGGAAATCGCCCAAACTGCCGAGTTGTCCTTGGCAGTAGCAACCGATTTACCAGTCGCGATTTCGCTTTGGGTTTGCCCCAGATTGGAGTTGATGCTCTTCAAAGTTTGAAGGGCTACCATGGCGCTGTTGTTAGTTAGAATACTAGACATATTATATTTCCTTCGGCGTGCGGCGCATTCGACGCCGCAATTAATGTTACGTCACATTTCGTGACAAGAAATCGCCGTTCTGACGTGTGCGGTATTTGTTTTGATCACCGCGCCAACCATTTTTGGTTGCAAGCTCAATCTGCACGCATATTCGATAACAGAGTCTTAACGCCCACCAATCAAATACATAAAATTGTCTGTACCTAGACCGTTCGGTCCTTAAGGTCACGCTGCTGTGGTGTTTCCAAACGCGCACCAGAATCTGTATATGTACCCATGGTTGTAGCGGCCTTATGTTGCTCGGACAGCGCCGTTTTAGCGGCTTGCATGCCGGATAGGCTGGCTTTTAACAGGGCTTGGTTGCGGTCGGCCTCTTGGCGAATCGCCATTAAATCGGCCTCGGCCAGCAGAATTTTTCCGCTCCTTAAACCTTCTACAAGTTTATCACGCCGCACCGCGACGCGGTTCAAATCGGTAAGCGGCCCTTTCAGGATAATTTTACGCTCCTCAACCAGCAATTTCAAAATTGTCCGTATCCGACCGCGTTTTGTAAGGGAATCAAGCATCGTCCGCCCTCCGCATCATCGAATCTATGATCTGTTCAGCCAATCCAATACCGCCACTTTCTGCCATTAAGGTCGCCTGTTCGCGGACCAACAAGCTTGCGAACGCATCTTCGCCTTTACCTCCGCCGAACGCGTTTCGTGATTCGCCGTGGCCAGCGTATTTCAACATTTCGGTTAGAAAACTTGCCTCCAACGCAACGGCCACTTCTTTGAATTTTTCGCGCCCGGCATCCGGTTCGACTTGACTTAAAATTGGGTTTGCTGGTGATATTTCCATCATAATGCCTCTAAATAATTACGGTGCGATCAGTATTCTTCGAAGGCGGTAAAGAAATAGTAACTAATCTAGGAGAAAACCAAGACAACGGATCGAAAGGAACAGATTCATGCCGATCAGAATGATGGAAACCCCTCCCCAAACGCCAAGCGGGGTTGTAAAGATTAGCGTCGGTGTCGAAGATATCATCGCCGAAACCAGCTTCGATGCCGCATTGGAGTTGGTCGAGGGAACCTCTGTAAAGGTGCCCCCCGAATCACCGGACTTTACGCCAATCGGGCACATTCTTCGTGAAATTATACCGCTGAAGGTTCGAATTGAAGAGGCGCCTGTTGAGCAGCCTGATATAGAAGTCAAACCGCCTGCCATCCATTCCGCACTTGCCGAGGCTGTGCCGGATGTTCCGCAGCAAGCGTTAATTGCGCGGAGTATTTTACCCACAAAACCCTCCCCAACCGATGGGAGTGAAAGTACGCCCCCAAAGGCGGAGGCCAACCCTTTGGCTTCTGTCGTTAATGCTGAAATTCCGGAACGTGCATCGGTTCGAAATATCACCGAGAAGCCTTCAATTCCGGAAAATCCTGTCACGCCGATAATTCAAAGCAATGCGCCACGACCGGAGATACGCACCGACCCTGCGCCAGAAGCCCAGGCCACCCCCAAACACGCTTTGGATCCATCCCAAAGTAATACCCGGCAAAGTATCATGCCCGCACCTCCAAGCGCAGAACCGACAATCGCGACGGATACGTCAAACAATGCATCGCCTGAAGTAAAACCCCAGACAACTGCGGAACCTCATCGTGAATTTGGTGACTTCGGGGCGGGGATTTCCGAAAAACCGCAACCGCTTCGCCCTTTACCAGCCGCCACGCCAGCAGTTCCGTCCAACGCGAATGGGTTGCATCCACCCGAAACCAAAATCCTTTCCCAAATCTCGTCCGCTATTTCGAACACGTCAAAAGATACGGTCGAGATAAGGTTGGACCCTCCTGAACTCGGGCGTGTGATAATTTCTATAACGCAAAACGATTCTGGCCTTGCCGCAACGGTTACCAGTGAAAAAGCCGAAGTGGCCGATCTGCTGCGTCGACATGCTGAACTCCTGTCTCGTGAGTTGTCCAAGTCCGGATTTGGCGAACCGTCTCTGGAGTTTTCACATAAAGGCCAACAAGACGGTCGTCCGAACCTTAAAGAGGACGCGGGGTATTTTTCAGCCACTACCCCCGAAGATAATGAGGTGGTTTCAACGATTGAAACGATCCTACAGTCCCAATCCGGCAGCCTTGATATCCGTCTCTAGAAAAGGGAAAACCTCATGCAAACCTCTGACATTTCGGCCGCTTCGCAAAGCAACACTTCACCCGCGTCTTCGCAAGAGGCAACTGCCTCCAGCGATTCCGATTTCAATACGTTTTTAACATTGCTAACAGCACAAATGCGAAATCAGGATCCAATGAAACCAATGGATTCAACCGAATTCGTCGCCCAGTTGGCCAGCTTTTCCGCAGTGGAACAACAGATCGAGACCAACAACAAACTTAGCGAGCTGCTCGGCATGTTTACCGACGGCCCTACCGCAAGCTTAACCGAATGGCTCGGCAAAGAAGTACGCCGAGAGGGCAGCACCAGCTTTGATGGTCAGCCTGTCGAAGTCGGCGTATCAGTACACCCGTCTGCTGATACAGCGCGCCTTGTGGTTCGCGACACCAACGCCGAAATCATCTATGCGCTGCAAATCGACCCGAGTGTCGAGACGGTTAGTTGGGACGGCACCACACAAAATTCGGGAACTGCACCCGCTGGACGTTACAGCTTCGAGGTGGAAAGTTACGTGGACGGCGATCTGCTAGCAGGCAAATCCGGGTCGGTTTTCGACCTGGTGACCGAGGTGCGCCTGGACCATGGCAACCCTCTGCTGATATTTGAAGATGGGGCAACGCTTCAGGCGGAAACCGCGACTGCAATACGAATGCCGCAAATTTAGGGGCAAGTTTTTACTACCCTCATCCGCATCATCTGATACCCTGATTTCAAATTGATATTCAAAGGGGTTACGATGAAATACATTCTCGCCATCGATCAAGGGACAACCTCCAGCCGCGCGATCCTCTTTGACGAAGGAATGCACGTTACAGCCACCGCGCAAAAAGAGTTCGCGCAGCATTTCCCTGCCTCTGGTTGGGTGGAGCATGAACCGGATGAAATCTGGTCAACCACCATCAATATGTGCCGCGAAGTCATGAAGAAAGCCGATGTCGAAGCGCAAGACATCGCGTCCATCGGTATAACCAACCAACGCGAAACGACCATCGTTTGGGATAAAACAACCGGCCAGCCCGTGTATAATGCCATTGTGTGGCAGGATCGGCGCACCTCGGAAATCTGCAAATCCTTGAAATCCGACGGGTTGGAGCCGATGATAACCGAGAAAACCGGCCTACTTCTGGACCCGTATTTTTCGGCCACCAAGATCAAATGGATTTTGGACAATGTTGAAGGCGCACGCGCCAAGGCCATTAACGGGGATTTGTTGTTCGGCACCGTGGATTGCTTTTTGTTGTGGAAGTTAACAGACGGCAAAACCCATGCAACCGATGCAACCAACGCTGCGCGTACAATGGTGTACGATATTCGAAACGGGAAATGGGATGCTGAAATTTGTCGAATTCTGGACATCCCGATGAATATATTTCCAGAAGTTCGTGATTGTGCTTCGGACTTTGGCATCACGAGTCCCGGCCTGCTTGGCGCGAACATTCCCATTCACGGTATCGCCGGGGACCAGCAAGCCGCCACCATCGGGCAAGCCTGTTTCAGCCCGGGGATGATGAAATCGACTTACGGTACGGGATGTTTTGCCCTGTTGAATACCGGCCCCCAGTTAGTGACTTCACGTAACCGCCTGCTGGGAACAATCGCATACCAACTGAACGGACAGACCACTTACGCGTTGGAGGGATCAATTTTCGTAGCTGGCGCGGTTGTGCAATGGCTGCGTGATGGTCTCGGAATCGTCGGCCACGCCAGCGAAACCCAAAAAATGGCCGAGGCAGCGGGCGATGACCAGAATATTTACATGGTTCCGGCCTTCACCGGTCTTGGCGCACCTTATTGGGATGCCGAATGTCGCGGGGCAATTTTCGGACTTACCCGAAGCACCAACCAAAACGATTTCGCACGTGCCGCGCTTGAAAGCGTCGGCTACCAAACCCGCGATTTACTAGAGGCTATGCAAGATGACTGGTCCGGTAGCAGCAAAGGTATTCTTCGCGTTGATGGCGGCATGAGTGCCAATGATTGGGCCATGCAGTTTTTGTCGGATATTCTGGGTACGCCGGTAGATCGACCAAACATTCTTGAAACAACGGCACTAGGTGCGGCCTGGCTGGCCGGAATGCATATCGGGATGTACCCAGATCAATCCGGCTTTGCCGACAATTGGAGTCTGGAACGCCGGTTCACCCCTTCGATGTACGCTGAAAAACGTGACCAGAAATATGCTGGCTGGAAAGATGCCGTCAGTCGCTGCCTAACAGACCGTTAGCCATCCCGATCAAACCGCCGATAGCTTCAACGGCTTTTGCGCCTTGAAAGATACCGTAAACGGGTCACCCTCGGCATCATACGTCCACGAATTTCGGCCATCAGGCTGCACAATCAGCGATTCAAGCAAGGTTCCAGCTACATTTTTCCGCTCCCTGTCTACTTGATCCACATCGGATACCTGACATGACAGGTTGGTGTATTTCCCTTCGGTCACCGATATCAGCGTAATTTTCCCGCCTTTTCGGCAACTATTGGCCGCTGATATCGTCAAATACCACAAAATTCGGCGCGTTTTGACCATGTCCTCCTGATTCACACGATTCGAGTCAAAACCCGTATGATCCAGCGATATCTCGCGTTGCCGAAGCATATTCTCAAGATTGGCGAAATGTAGCGGATCGGGTAGCGCATCTACGCTGGGAAGAACCCCTCCATCAATCTTGGGGGTGGCCTTGAAAACCACCAATGTTGACCTGTCCGGTAGGGTCGAAATGACTGCCAGAATTTTTGTGTTATCCTTTGCCGTCAATAATTGTTCCCACGGCGCAGGGTGATTAGGCGCAGAAACGTAGGCCTTCAACTTTGGCCAAAAACCCGTTGTATCGGTGACCACCAATTTGCATTCGGGCCGGTCAGGAACTCCGCCGGTATCCAAAATTTCGCGAAGCTCCACCCCGAATAAATCGTCTAGCGCAACATTGGTGAACGTAACTTCCCCCGAAATGCTTACCACAGCGACCGCATCCGACAATCCATTCAAAATACTTTGGTTCAGCGACACCTCCGATCTGTGTTGCCGCTCTATGGCAATTTGCGCCGAGATATCTTCAAACAGGAACGCAACCGCGCCCTTTGGGTGTGGTTGCCCGGTGACACGAAAAATCCGCCCGTCTGGCAACACCCATTCATCATCATAGATTTTCTGTTGCCCTGTGTCCTTCAAATCGGTCAACAAACGCCGCCATTCCAGAAAATTTCTCTTCTCCGGTAGGTGCCGTTTTTCACGAAGCATACTGATGAAATCCGCGATGCTCGGGCGTTTGGCAAGCCAAGCCGGATCCAGATCCAGAAGGTCCGAGAGCGCAGGGTTAAACAGATACAACGACTTGTCCGCATCAAAAATCGCCAGTCCGCCAGATAGATGGGCGAATGTCGTAGACAAGGCCTCCGTTAGGCGATTCAATGTATCCTTTGAGGCCGCAACCTCGCTTTCCAACTCGAA
>DFBD01000229.1 GCA_002367255.1 Rhodobacterales bacterium UBA3089
GCGTCGAGAATTTTGTTAAACTTCTCTTTAGCCTTCTTGGTGCCAGCCCCGACCGGATTCATGACGTCTTTGACATCATCCAGCCCGCTCGCCATGTCCTTGAAATCTTTAGTCACATCTGACAGGCCGGAAGCGTCTGCCGCATCCTCCATCGTGCGCTGGAATTCCCGCGCCATTCCCTTAGCTTTACCAACGTATTGTCCGACCGTGCGAAACATACGGGGTAAATCTTTGGGGCCAACAACGATCAACGAGACAACGCCGATCACCATAAGCTCCGAAAAGCCGATATCAAACATGAGGTAGCCTTTTTGGTTAGGCTTCGTCTTTTTCAGCCGTAGGCGTCACGTCAACTGCTTCTTCGGCGGCTGCGCTTTCAAGCTCTTCTTTGCCCTCGGCAACGCCGCGCTTGAAGCTGGTGATGCCTTTGCCGACTTCGCCCATCAGAGACGAGATTTTGCCACGCCCGAAAAGAACCAGCACAACAACGGCAATAAGTAGAAGGCCCGGCAGGCCAATGTTATTCAGCATTTTAATGCTCCCTTAAGGTTCGCCAGTTACAACCGGCAATGTTCTGTTCACACTACTTTTATTGATTAACGCACAAGGTTACAAACCCCAAATATGCAATCGGGCGGGTATTTTGAAGATGTCGCAGGATATTTGGCGGGATTTCGCTAGACGCAAGGGAACACAAAACAGCGGTCGCGGCGCATGGAAAGCCACAGCGGCGTGCCATCTTTTGGCAAAAACACCCCGGGGATAGAGGCCGTAAGGACGGAATCGTCGTAATCCATCTGCAGTTCCACAAGGCTTTCATTGCCAAGGAAACGGGCGCGCTTCACCAGACCGCGTGCAGGAACGCCATCAGTCGAGGTTGCGTTCGGGCCTTTGCCGTTGCGATCAAAGTCTATTTTCAGGTGCTGGGGGCGAATGACAATTTCCACATCGGTTTTGTCGTGCAACGCAGGGGTAAAGAACAGACCAAACGGCGTTTCCGTCTGGAAATTTTCAGCCACGCCTTTGATGACGTTCACATCCGAGAAAAATGCCGCTGCCGCGCGATCCTTGGGGTTGTTATAAATGTTATACGGCGCCCCGATCTGCACGATTTTTCCATCACGCATAAGGGCGATCTGGTCGGCCATGCGCATGGCCTCTTCGGGTTCGTGGGTGACCAGCAAGACCGAGGTTCCATCCTCCTTGAGGATGCTTAACGTCTCGTCCCGGATACCGTCACGTAGACGGTTATCGAGGCCACTGAACGGTTCATCCATCAACATAATGCTGGGTTTGGGGGCCAAGGCACGGGCCAAGGCGACGCGCTGTTGCTCGCCGCCGGACAGCATGTGGGGATGTTTATCGCAGTAATCCATAAGGCCGACGCGTTCCAGCATGGCCTTTACGGTATCTTTAGCGGAACCTTTCAGACCGAAGGCTACGTTTTGGGCAACGGTAAGATGCGGGAACAGGGCAAAGTCTTGAAACATCAGGCCGATGGAACGCTTTTCGGGCGGCATATGATGTTGATCGTCCGAGATCACCTTCCCGTCCAGCAAAACCCGCCCGCTGTCTTGGCGGTCAACCCCTGCGGCAATCCGCAAGGTCGTAGACTTTCCGCAACCGGACGGCCCGAGCAGGCAGGTCACCTGACCCGGCGCAAGCGACAAGGACAACCTGTCAACGACAGTTTGACCGTCAAACTTGCGGGAAATTTCATCCAGAACCAGTTTTGGTGTTTCGCTCAAGCGTGGGCTCCTGCCATGTATCCGATAGTTTTAATCGGGTATTAGCAACAGGATCACGCTTCGGCAACCCTTCGGCGCAAGGCAATGCCAATCAATCCGGCTGCGAACCCGATAAACAGCACGGCAAGGCAGATGAAAAGCAGGCGTTCGTATTTGTGTCCGTTGCCAAAAAGGCTGATGACCAGATCCGAACTTTGGTAGAAATACCCGACCGCGCCAGTAACAGCGGCGGCGAAGGATACGAGGTAGGACCAAAGCGGCATGCGTTGGCCAAATCCCAGCCCCAACACCAGAACGGGGGCGAGGAACATCGACGCTGTGCCCGAAACGGCCACGGCCGCGAACAGGTCTTTGGTTTCCGCCAGCAGGAATAACACGCCACCCAGCATGAAGACTGCCATAGCGATGCGACCGTTCATGACGCTTCGCGCCCCGATTTTCATTTCATCGATCGCAAGGCGCGCGGCAGAAGATAGGGCGGAATCAAGCGTGCTCATCGCGGAAATCAGCAACGAGGCGACGATCAGGAAATAGACGAACGGGCCGAACATTTCTTGCCATGTGCCAAGCAGCTGGCCGTTAACCAATTCCGCGCCAACGACGCTGGCTTGTACGCCGAACAGTGCGAAGCCGAAGATGGAAAGGGCGGACAGCCAGAAGGCGTGCAGGAAGGCGCGTTTGGTGGTGGCTTCGTCGGCCAGAAAGCCGCGGTCCATCATCACCGGATCATGCGCGGGGTACGATGTTATTTGCAGCAAGGCGACCGCAAACAGCACCCAGCCGTTGAAGCCACCAGAGATACCGCTGGCCGTTAAAACTGCGCCAAAAGAGAAGTCGGCTGATGCTACCATCACCGCAAAAGCGATCAGGAAAACGACCAGAAACAACGCCATTTGCGCAACATCCGTGCGAAGCGATGCCCGCAACCCGCCAAGGGCGGAATAGGCTAATGCGACCAGCGCCAGTGCGATCATGGCGACCTGTCCGGCTTGCTCGGACCCACCATAAGCAGCGTTGAACACCAGACCCACAACGATAAGATTTGCGAAAACTTCGGACATTAAGCGTAGAGCGATTACTGTGTTATAACAAAGCACTCCGATGCGTCCGTAATCTTGTCGTAACCAGTTTTGCAGGCTTCGTGCCCCCCGTTTGCGAAGGCGGGAGATGATGACCATTCCGGTCAGGAAGCTCAGGTAATAGGCAGTGTATGCCAATGCGCCAGCAACGCCATAATAGTAGCCAAGGATGGCCGCCGTCAGCAACGAGCGGGCAAATATCCATGTTGTGACTTGGCTGAAAACCAGCGTCACAAGGCCGGGAGCGTTGCCCTGCGCGTCAGCGCCCGCGAAGAATGCCTCGGTCGTTTTTGCGCGGGGTGACAGGAAGATGCTGCCCCCTGCGACTAGAATGACAAGGGCTATGAGGGCCTCGGGGCTGGCGAAGAAATTCATGGGATACTCCTGTTTGCATTCCCGTTTGATAGCTTGCAAAGACGGTTAATAATAGTTCCTGAAATATCCATTAACGAAGTTGTGAGGCCTCGTTACAATCGGTATTTCAACAAAAAAGTCCGACGCTGTGCCGGACTTTAATTTCTGCTAACAGTGCAAGAGCAAACCTACATCGTTGCGTTCACTTCACCGCCATCCAGCAGAATGTTCTGCCCGACAATAAACCCTGCGTTTTGCGAACACAGGAACGCACACATCGCGCCGAATTCCGCGCTGGTTCCGTAGCGTTGTGCCGGAATGGCTTCCATGCGCAGTGCGGTGGCCTCGTCCATCGAGATGCCTTGCGCGGCGGACACACCTTGGTCAAGGCTGACGATCCGGTCCGTTGCGTGAATACCCGGTAACATGTTGTTAATAGTAACCCCGTGCGGGGCCACTTGGCGGCTGGTGCCACCGACATAACCGGTCAGGCCAGCCCGCGCAGAGTTGGACAAGCCCAACACCGCAATCGGAGATTTAACGGATTGGGAAGTGATGTTAACCACCCGCCCCCAGCCTTTTTCCATCATGCTTGGCAGAACCGCTTTCATTAACGCAATCGGCGTCAACATGTTGGCATCAAGCGCCTTGATGAAATCGTCACGCTCCCAATCGGACCACATGCCAGGTGGCGGACCACCGGCGTTGGTAATCAGAATATCGGGGTCAGGACAGGCGGCGAGAACTTTTGCTTGCCCCTCGGCCGTTGTAATATCACAGGCGACAGGCGTGACTTTAACGCCATATTTTGCCGTGATACCTTCAGCCGCCTCGATCAGCGTGCTTTCGGTGCGCGCATTGATAACAAGGTTAACGCCCGCTTCTGCCAAAGCTTCGGCACAACCACGACCCAACCCTTTAGAGGCGGCGCAAACGATTGCCGTCTTGCCTTTAATACCTAAATCCATAGTGATTTCCTTACGTTACCCGCAAGTTACGCGCGTAATGCGGCCTGCCGTATCCAGATAAAAGTTGGTGCGTGTCCGATCTACTTCCGTGCTTACCACCTGATTATAACTTATTACACGCACGGGGCCTGCAAGCTCCACCCCCGCAATCACGCCTTCTGGCTGACCAACCATCCACTGCAAAGTGCTGGAGTTACACGCCTGCGAGGTGGTCCGAGTCGTGGTCTGTGCCTGTGTCGCAATCACGTCTACTTCTTGAAAGTAATCGGGGGTCGTTGGTTCGCATGCCTGCAAGGTAAATGCCGCCGCGATTACAGTCACGCTAAGGCCGCATTTTTTAAAATTAAACATTGTGTGCTCCTGAATTTTGCCCGTTATGCCGCGACCCTAACGATATCGCGCTTGCCCGCCAACAGAAATCTTGCCCTTTGGCGCGCCCTGCCCTATATCGCTGGCATGTTAGATAACACCCAAACCAATCCCGAAATTGCCCGCCGCCGGACCTTTGCGATTATCTCGCATCCCGATGCCGGTAAAACGACGCTTACAGAAAAATTTCTGCTGTTTGGCGGGGCAATCCAGATGGCGGGACAGGTACGTGCCAAGGGGGATGCACGGCGTTCGCGCTCGGATTTTATGCAAATGGAAAAGGACCGTGGTATCTCGGTTTCCGCGTCTGCCATGTCGTTCGAGTTTCGCGAGTTCTGGTTCAATCTGGTGGACACGCCGGGGCACTCGGATTTTTCCGAGGATACCTATCGGACTTTGACCGCCGTTGACGCCGCGATCATGGTGATTGATGGCGCGAAGGGTGTGGAAAGCCAAACGCAAAAGCTGTTCGAGGTGTGCCGCCTGCGCGACTTGCCCATCCTCACCTTTTGTAACAAGATGGACCGCGAAAGCCGCGAGATTTTTGAAATTATTGATGAAATTCAGGAAAATCTGGCGATTGACGTTTGTCCGGCGTCTTGGCCGATCGGTATCGGTCGGGAATTCATCGGAACATATGACATCTTTAACGACCGCATAATCCTGATGGATCGTGCGGACCGAAATGTGAAGGCCGAGAGCATTCAGATCGACGGGCTCGATGATCCTGCGATTGAAAAACACGTGCCAGCCGATCTGCTGGCCACGCTTCGCGAAGAAGTTGAAATGGTGCGCGAGCTGTTGCCGGAATTCGACCGTCAGGCGTTTCTGGATGGGACGATGACACCAATCTGGTTCGGTTCAGCGATTAATTCGTTCGGCGTGCAGGAACTGATGGACGGGATTGCCACCTATGGCCCGCCGCCGCAGGTGCGCCCCGGAACCCCGCGCGAGGTGGAACCCTCGGAAAAGAAAGTCACCGGATTTGTGTTCAAGGTGCAGGCGAACATGGACCCAAAGCACCGCGACCGAATTGCGTTTGTGCGTCTGTGTTCAGGGCATTTCAAACGCGGGATGAAGTTGAAACACGTGCGGTCCAACAAAATCATGGCGATTTCGAACCCTATGATGTTCTTGGCTAACGACCGTGAAGTAACCGAAGACGCATGGGCTGGTGACATCATCGGTATTCCTAACCACGGGCAGTTGCGGATTGGTGACAGCCTGACCGAGGGCGAGGATATTCGTTTCACAGGCATCCCGTCGTTTGCACCAGAACTGCTGCAAAACGTGCG
>DFBD01000008.1 GCA_002367255.1 Rhodobacterales bacterium UBA3089
GCTATCCCCCTTGTGGACAGCCTCTCGAAACGGGCAAGGTGCTGCTACGTGACTACGTGAACGCCACCGTGGGCTTCGAGACCCTTGCCCAGGATATGCAAAAAGACCCCAAGAGCCTGATGCGCATGCTCAGCGCCAAAGGAAACCCGCGCGCCGACAACTTGCTCGCCATGGTTGCGCGCTTGAAGCAGCGCGAGGGCGTGTCCTTTTCACTGACACCAAACGAAGGGCTTCATGTGTAAAAGTTCATTCTAGATGCTTTGCCAACCAACCTGGATCCACAAAATGAACAAGTTCATTATTCAAAACCAACGCATAAACTCCAGAAATTTCTAAATCTTTGACACTGAACCCGTGGATGTTCTCCGGCGGTGTTTTGAGATGATCATTAATGTCCGTGCGCTTATGCACTTCAGCCCGCACCATACCGTGAGTGCTGAAGAAAGAGAGCGACAGAATGCTCTCACGGCTGTTTATCCAGCCGGAAAAATGGTCCTTACCAATTAAGTCGACTTTAATCAGGTCGGTATCGCGCCTGACTGACGGTTTTATGTCGAATACCTTTCCTTCCAAAGAGGCCTGACACACATGCTCTTTCGAGTTAGCACTCACGCGGAAATGAAATCCGCTGAAGAGGGTGTGGCCTGCGCGCAGGACATCCACCCGCCTTCGAACGGCAAACACCTGGAGCTTACGATCTGAGAAAGACAAGTCCACGGATGATGGACAACCGTCGGGCCGACCACTAATCCAACCTACTAGTTCGCCGTCAATATTTTTTTCAACGTTGTGCATTGTACCACTCCAACATCGCTTCAGCAGCCGCTTCGAGTGTATGGCCTTCAACGGCTTTTTTGCAGCTTTCGCGTTCGGCCTCAAAATCCGCATTTTGGCGAAACTCGGATAATTGTTGGTCGATTTTGCCAATAGCGGCATAATCTCCGATCTCGATCCCGCACCCGGCCGTCTTCAAGATATCGGAAGTGCCACCGTTATGCCGATAAACTGGAATAGTACCGCACCGAATGCTTTCAATGAGCAAAAGACCGAGGCCCTCGTAGTTGCTTGCGTCCAGATAGAATTCGACACGGTTGAAGAGGCGGATTTTCTCCGCTGTCGTGAGAAACCCTAGGTGCGTGCAGAAGTTTTTCCTCTTGCTACGTAGCGCGTCATCCCCAAAGCTGTATATCCGATAGTCTTTTGGAACTAGCGAGGCTACCACACCTGCAACAAACGCTGCTCCCTTATTGGTATTCCCGTTTAGTTGAACTGCGATCGATTTCGGTTCTCGGGGAATGCCCATATCGTAATACTTCTCCAGCCGAGGGCCGTAGGGGATGAGGGTGATTGGCTTGTCTACATAGTCCTTCACCACCTCTTCGAGGAAGCGTGAAACGACAAAGATCGCATCAAATCCGAGGTAACCTGTTATCACCGAACTCAGGAACTGACCGTCCGAGAATGAAAACTCGGGCCCTTGGATAAAGTAGCCGGTCTTCAGATCGTGTTGGCGCGCAAGTTCCTGAACAGGCTCGACGGTATCACTTGAAGTTGCAATCAGAACGGTCGCGTTCGCCAGGACGATGTCGCGGCGCGCTACGTCGTCGTAAGAGATGGAACGGGAGGCAAAGCCACTCTCGTCGAACGGGGTTTGACGACAAATTACCGCAGCGGAAACACCAAGGTCACACAGGGCCTCAACAACATCGAACACGGCCGCAACACCGCCGATAGTGCGTAGGTTTGTCGGAAGGAGAAAAACGATCTTCGGCATCGGCAAGGATTGAACGAGGGCGGAAGCGAGATGCCCCCGCTCGGATTTCAGCTTGTCGAGCCTGGCTGCGGCCTTTGGGTGACGCTCATAATGGACCGGTCCCCAGCGCCCCATGAACCTGCGAAAATTTTCGGTGCGCAGCTCGGAACGCATCGAGGTTAAGTCGAAGCTCGCACCATGTTCGTGAAATACGCAACAATTGTCGGCGACGACCCCGCGAAAACCAAGATTGACACAGCGATAATACAGATCGGAATCGTCGCCATAGCCGTTCACAAAGAACTCATCGAAAAGCTCAGCACCGGGATATTTGCGACGATCAACGGCAAGCATGTATCCGACATTGGTCTCGGCATCTGGATAGCTGGGCTCGACACTCGACAAGATCGTGTCGAGGTCGCGCCAGTGAAGAACGTCACTTTCAGGCGCCTCCAGATTCTCTCCGCCGACAGCGAACGGTGTCGAGAGAGCGATATCGTCGTTGTCGACAAGCGGCGCAATGACCCGCGAGAGGCTGCCTGGCTGCATTTTGACATCGGTAGTGAGCAACACCACGATCTCGTCATCGCTCGTCTTCTCATATAGGAAATTCACGTTCCGGATGAAGCCGATATTCTTTTCATGAGAATGAACTTCGACAGTTTCTAAGTCGATGCCTTCGAGCAGGTTGAGGTGCAAAGACGTTTGTAACGCGTGATCGTGCCCGTCAACGGAAATGATGACACGCCCATTCAAGGCCTTCAACTCGGGAAGAAAGGATTCGACTTCGTTCCTGATGTCGAGCGTGTATCGCGGGCTGCCATAGACCGGAATGATGACGGAAACTCGCGGGCTGTCGTGGTTAAAACGGGGCAGGGATTGATTTCGGTCGTCAAGACGGAAGGGCAAAAACTGAATAGGACGAAGGGTCTTAGCGTCGAGGAGGAGGCTCAGCGAAACGAGATATTCGAACCCATCTTGCGAGACAATTTCAAATTCGCCTTCGATATCATTATATCCCTCCGCACAATAAAGAACATTTGTGTTTTTGAATTGGATACAAAGCAAATTGGCCATCCCCTGCGCAGGGTGTTCCGTAGCTGGAAGTTCACCGTAATGACGCAAACAATATTCCAACAAAGAGCGAGTGAGAGCTTGACTGTATTCAAATTTACTAACGGATATCGTGTAGGCAGGCATGAGGTATCCTAGATAAAGTAATCGTCACCTAGCTTCTGGATGTTCAAAGCCATTAGACTGCGGTTTGAATCTTCTACTTTCTGCGCGCCCCGGACGCCAGCTCTTTTATGCGTTGAACAGCGCGTGAATAGGTGGCAAAAAGGGTGACAGTAGAGAGGGCTTAGACTCAAGTTCCAAGTGCAACACCCACAGCCCAAGGGGCATAGGATGTTGCGATGGACAGACGATACAAACACCTCAACAGCGAGGAACGCGGCGTGATTTTTGCCGAGCACCGA
>DFBD01000045.1 GCA_002367255.1 Rhodobacterales bacterium UBA3089
CAATTTACCGCCTCCGGCGTCGGCGGCCACCCGCCTCGGATTGCTTGGTGTTGAAAGAAACGTCAGGAATATCAACGAGTTCGCTTAACAGCGGAAACGGATCGGTTGCATGCGGAATGTTAGATGCATTGACGAAATGCTCCTGAAACTTCGGTTCAATGGCCGTTTCGATCTTGTCTATCTCATGCACAACCTTCTCGATTTCGCGGCGTGCTGACACATTAAGCAACGCAATCCGCGCTCCTGTGCCCGCAGCATTCCCTGCCGAAACCACATTTTCCAGCGGACAATCCGGTATCATCCCCAAAACCATCGCATGTTTGGCTGAAATATGCGCCCCGAAGGCGCCTGCCAACGTCACATGGTTAACGGTATCGACTCCCATTTTGTCCATCAACAACCGCGCACCCGCATAAAGCGCCGCTTTGGCCAGCTGGATCGCACGGATATCGGCGTTGGTTACGGTAATAAGGGGGCCACCTGTGGCGGCGGCATCGTGCAGAACATAGGAGTTTGTGCGACCATCAACGATGCATCGCGCGGTTCCTGTTTGTTCAGCCGAACCGATCAGTCCACCCGCATCCAGCAACCCTGCAAGCCGCATCTCCGCAATTACTTCGATGATACCGGACCCACAAATGCCGGTGATACCACTGGATAGCGTTGCCGCCTCGAACCCGTCCTCGTCAGACCACAGATCGCAGCCGATAACCTTGAACCGAGGTTCCTTGGTAACCGGATCAATCCGAACATTCTCAATCGCACCGGGCGCTGCACGTTGCCCGGACGAAATCTGCGCCCCCTCGAACGCTGGTCCTGTGGGGGAGGAACACGCCAGAACACGATCCTTATTCCCCAGTAAAATCTCCGCATTCGTACCAACGTCAACAATCAACACCAGATCATCCGAACGATAGGGGGCTTCAGACAACGCCACCGCTGCGGCATCCGCGCCCACATGCCCTGCGATACAGGGCAGGATATACAACCGCGCTTCGGGATGCATGACCATATCCACCTCGCTTGCCCAAAGCGATACCGCGCCCGAGCTTGCCAAAGCGAAGGGCGCTTGGCCAAGCTCCACCGGATCAATGCCAAGGAACAGGTGGTGCATGACAGGGTTGCCGACCAGAACCGCTTCGACGATCAGTTCACGATCAATCTTGGCCTCGGTTGAAACCTGCACGATCAGCGCGTTCATCGATTCACGTACCGCGCGGGTCAGTTCCACCTCGCCGCCCGGGTTCATCATCACGTAAGAAACGCGGCTCATCAGGTCTTCGCCAAAACGTATCTGCGGATTCATAATACCGGACGAGGCCACAACCGCGCCGCTTTGCAAATCACACAAATGCGCCGCGATGGTAGTCGAGCCCAGATCAATCGCTAATCCGTAGATCGAGCCCTCGTAGTACCCCGGCCAAACCTGCATGATATGCGCAGGGCCGCTAGCCCCTTGATGAACAGCACAAGTTACTTTCCATTCGCCCTTGCGAAGGGCAGGTTGCAACAGCTGCAATGTACGCAAGTCACTGCCGGCAACATCCAGATCCCATTGCTCCTTCAGCGCCTTTTGTAAACGCTCCAAATCTCCCGAGGGTTCATGCATGTCAGGTTTCTGCACCTCGACATAATAAAGCTTCGTAGCGGGCTCCATCGTGATTTCGCGCGCCTCGGCACGTTTACGCACGACCTGTTTATGGACCTGCGATTCCGGCGGCACGTCAATCACGATGTCCGATTGCACCGTCGCCTGGCAGCCCAAACGCCGCCCTTCCGGTAAACCACGCAGGCGGTCGTATTTCTCCTCGACCGTGTTCCAGTCGGACAGCGCATCACTGGCGACGGAAACCCCATGCTTGGGGAATTCCCCGTAAGACGGTGTAACCTGACACTTGGAACAAATCCCGCGCCCGCCGCACACGCTGTCCAGATCAACGCCCAACTGCCGTGCAGCCGTTAACACAGGCGTGCCCACTGGGAAGTGCCCGCGTTTGCCCGAAGGGGTAAATATAACTAGTGGATCGTCACGCATCTTTGTGTCTCACAGCTTGGTTTTGATATGCATACTATTTCTAGTCCTGTGATTGAAAGGCTAATACGACGGTTTAGGGGGAAATGGTGATGTTGGGCGGATCACTGTTGGAATTTCACAGGCATCCGCGTCACTCGGCTTGCGCCCGTATGTTACCTAGTTTTCGTCCAGCGTGGTATTGCTAAATATGCCATACGTTTATGTTCTGTACGGCCGCGTGCAACGGAATCGAGGATCAATCCGCAGACGAACATAACCAAGCTGACCATCAACATGCCAACAGATAAAATCCAGCGCGGGATCAGAGTTACAAAACCGGTCTGGAAGTATTCAATTAACACCGGCAGTCCGAAGAAGGCCGATATCAGAATTGCAATGATGGTGAGGTAACTGAAGAAAACGAACGGGCGCGATTCCTTCATCAGCAGAACGAACATGGACGAAATTCGAAAGCCGTCGCCGAATGTCGACAACTTGCTAATAGATCCTTCCATGCGTGTGCCATAAGACACTTCGATTTCGCGGAACGGAAGTTTCAGGATCAAGGCGTGAACAGATAGTTCTGTTTCGATTTCGAAACCGCTCGACAGGGCGGGGAAGCTTTTGACGAAGCGACGGGAAAAGACGCGGTATCCTGAAAAAATGTCGGAAAATCCGTCTGCAAACATTTGGCGAAACAGGAAATTGAATATCGTATTGCCAAATGCATG
>DFBD01000126.1 GCA_002367255.1 Rhodobacterales bacterium UBA3089
CCTACCCACCGATAGCCTCGGGCCGAGGCGTTTGTTGAAAGCAAATCAATATCAAGCGTTGGGTGGGTGATTCACCCACCGTGTCAATCGCAGCATGTGGTGGGTGCATCACCCACCCTACGAACCTCACCCCGAGCAATAAACCACATCATACATCACCGGTGCGAAGTTCTTGCATAGTTCATTAATCTTCCGGCTCCGCGCCACCATTTCGTCAGACCGCAGCATCGCCTGAAAGTCCTCGCGGGTTTCCCACTGGGAATAATTCGCGATCCGCGTCTGCGCGTCGTTCACATGCAGCGCCGCCGAGACGAACCCTTTCTGACGGCTGATCACCTGATCACAGGTGGCCCGCAGCTCGCCCAGTAAATCCTGACATGTCCCGGGGTTCACTTCAAACGTGGTTATAACAGTCTGTACCTTTTGGTCTGTGGAAATTGTCGGCATAGCGTCCTCCTTCGTTAAGGCCACCCTACGCCGACAATCCCAAATCGCCAAACCTTAAGACGGCAGATCAACCCGCGCGATCAGATGCACCGTGCCCTTCACGCTTGCGCCCCACTTTAGCGCCACATTGCTGTTCCCAGCCAGTTGCGCCGTCGGCACGATATACTGCGCTACGTTGCTACCGTTCAGGATATCGCCCTGCGGCATCACCGCATCAACCCCCAGCGCCTGCCCGCCAAACGGCAACTTGGCCGACAAATCCACCGACCAGCTAGCGGACACGCCTGTCTGCGAAACCCGCACCACTGCCGGGCTTTCCGTCCGCTCCACCACCTCGTCAAACGAGTTGCCCGTGAACGTCACCGCCTTCGTCGCGCCATGATCGAACGACCCTTCGGAAGTATCCACCCCTTCGACCCGGTCAATCACGCCGCTGCCTATGGTCTTGAACGTATTCCCGACCACCGAAATCCCGTCAATCGTATGGTTGTTTCCGAACGGCGCCAACCGGATGTAGGTGAACCACGTCGGCGTATCCCCCGCTGTGAAAATGTTGCCCGTCAACGACAACGTACCGAAGGCGCGCGTGCCAGCATCAGCGTTGGCCTTAACGTCGTGTTCATTGTTCAGCTCGATCCACGCATTATCGATGTAGTTGGCCGAAAACGTCGTCTTGCAACTTTTCTGTGTCAGTACAATCCCTGCCGAGCGCTCTCCGTCCACAGAACTATCACCTTGCCAGAAGTGGTTGCCCATAATGATATGCCCGCCGCCGTTCAGCACTCCGAAGTGCAAGAAACGCACCGCACGGTTGTTACGGATTTTGATATCGTTGCTGTTGGCATTGAAAGCAATCGACGTGCGGTATTGAACCAATGTGTTGTATTCATTTGACAAAAATTCGTTGTCATACACCGACATGCCGTTACAACCTTTACCAATCGAGGTAATCCCACGATCCCGGGGTTTCGTGAACCAGCAGTTATGAATATGCCACGCAATTCCGTCTTTGGGTAACATAATCCCGCTGGCATCCCCGAAACAGCCAAACTCGACCCCTTCGATCTGGAAGCGTTGCACACTTGCGAACCCCGAAAAATCCAGCAAATACTTGAACCGGATAAACGTATACGTCTGCGAGCTTGGCGCAGAATGCAGCGGTTGGCTAAGCGTAATCGTGCCAAGCCCCTCGTCCTTGTCGCGCACGTAAACCTCGCGGCCAACACCCGTACCCGTCACCAGCGAACCCACAGGAATCGACGCAATGTTAACCACGTTGCTCAGCACCAGCTGATCACCACTGGAATAGCTCGCCGTGCTGGTAAAGGCCTCCGTGTTCCACGCAGAGCCCGCATTCACTTCCAACTGGCCGTTCCGCAAAACGCGGCGATTGGCGAAGGTATCCTTGTTGCCCACGGCTGCGTACACATCAATCGGCTCGTCCAGCTGAATACGCATGCCACCCATTTCCAACGACTCGTGATCCGTGAAATTGAACAACGCCTGAAGCGCCTTTTTGAGGGCGAACGTCTCATCACCAAAGGCGTCCACGTATGTCGGCAGATCGAAATTATGCGTCAACTGAAGGCGTTTACCATCGGCCATCACCAGCTTACCCTCGAAACGACAACGGGAATTCAGCGTGCAATGCGTGGCCATATAATATGTCCCGCCGGAAATCAGCAGCTCCTGACCGCTGGCCTCTGCCGCCGCATCCGCCGCCTCGAACGCGGCAACATCATCCGTCACCCCATCCCCGATTGCGCCGTAATCACGTACGTCAACCCAGTGCATCAGCTTGCGGTGGAAATACGAGGTCACATCGTTGATCTCGACCGATTCAATGCGCACAACGCTGCCCGTAACGCCATCCAGATCCAGCCCGAAATGCCCATACACGGGCTCAGTCCCCCAAGGCATATCGACACCTGCACGGTTTCCCGAACCAACAATCGCCGAGACCTCGTAAGTACGACCATAGGTATCCATGGTTTCAACCGGCCCGAATTCATCCAGCCCCGCAATATGAACGCCACCAGCACCACCTGCCCACGCCGCAATACGCGCAGACGGAAACGCCCCGCTCATCACCTTCAGGCGAACCTTCACCTCGATATAGGACCCTGCGATCACCGGAACCTCGCCCATATAGCGCAGGGATGTTGGGTCCGTTGTCGTTTGCAGTTCCAGACAAGCCCCGAAATCCGGATCGCTGGCTACAATCGCCGCGTTGGCCGCTCCGGCATAGGTTGGCGACCCCGGCGTGCCGTCTGCGCTCGACCAATCGTCCAAGCCATCCACAAACGCTGGTGGCATCAAGTCTATTCCGTCCGTAACAACCATATTCATATGCAATACCCCTTTGATCGACACGAAGCCGACAAGCCTACGGACTCCGAAAATTACGAAGTGCCGTTTTGAAATTTCTCGAGAAAAGGCCGCAGCTATGGCGGCGAACATCAATAATTAGCAACAAATCGTTAAGGTGAGGTTAACCAAACGATAATTATTCGCATTTTTTTACCGGGGAATAGCGCCATACTGAACAATACACACATTGAATATGTAATCAAAAGTTAATCACATGATTGGTGACCTGATGATCGGCAGACTAGCGGTCGGCATAGGCTCGCACTGGGGGCGCCTCCGTTTATTCAGTAACGAACGCGCCGGACAGGGCATTTTCAATCAGCGTAACTGTCTCGGCCACACCAAACAATGCAATGAATCCGCCGAAACGTGGCCCTTGCGAGGCCCCAAGCAGCACTTCATAAATTGCCCCGAACCAAGTACGCAACGGGTCAAACCCGTGCTCCTTACCGACCGCAAACACGAGACTTTGCAACGTGTCGCTGTCAACCTCGCCGTCCCATGCTTTCAACCGTTCAGCCAAATCAGCCAACGCCGCACGCTCTTGTTCATTCGCCGCACGATAAACTTTCGTCGGTTTCACGAAATCGTGGAAATACCGCACAGCAAAGCCCGCAGCCTCATCCAGCCCCGGATGGGTTTTCGCCGTCGCCTCAGGTGCATACTTTCGGATGAAACCCCACATCTGATCCTTGCTTTCAGCGCTAGACGCGGATGCCAAGTTCAACAGCATAGAGAACGGCACAACCATATCACTAACCGGCGGTTGCCCGCGATGTATGTGCCAGACCGGATTGTTCAGCCTCGCCTTCAAATCCTGCCCGTCAAACGCCCGCAAGTGTTGGTGATACTCGTCAACCGCCTTGGGGATCACGTCAAAATGCAGTCGTTTGGCAGTTTTTGGCTTCATATACATGAAATACGACAGGCTTTCAGAGCTGGCATAGGTTAACCATTCGTCAATCGAAATCCCGTTACCCGATGATTTGGAAATCTTTCCACCAGTCTCATCCAGAAACATCTCGTATACGAAATGCTCAGGCGCACGCCCGCCCAAAATCCGGCAGATTTTATCGTAGATGTGGGTATTGGTGGAATGGTCTTTGCCATACATCTCGAAATCCACATCAAGTGCTGCCCACCGCGCACCAAAATCCGGCTTCCATTGCAACTTAACCTGCCCACCCTTGACGCTC
>DFBD01000259.1 GCA_002367255.1 Rhodobacterales bacterium UBA3089
GATTAGCCTTGAGGGGTCGGTTGGATGATTTTTGGTAACGGAAGCCACCTTGAGCGAAATGCACAAACAAACCCTAATGATTCCATGCATACAAGCGGCTTGCGTCTGGCGGGTTCAATTGCATTACTGGGCTGGATTGCTGGCATAATTCTTATGTCGGTTGTTGACTACTCGCCAATCCCGAGATTTGTGATGATCTTCTTGGTTTTGATCGTTGGGCCGGTTGCCGGACTATCGGTTAGGTGGTGGCTGTTTGGTATGGTGGAACGCAAAGCAGCAAGACGCAAAGCTGAAATGCAAAATCTTCACGAAGCGGTTCAAGCCAAAAAAATCGAAGAAGCAAAGGCCTCGGGTGCGTTTGATCGCTGGAAAAAAGAAGACTGAAAATTGCAGAATTTGCCGGACTTTCCGGTTTGAGGAGAAGTTAAAATGATCGTAACAACCACACCCAGCATCGAGGGTAAATCGATCACGGATTACCACGGCATTGTTGTGGGCGAGGCCATCATGGGCGCCAACATTGTGCGCGATGTGTTCGCCTCGATCACCGATATCGTCGGCGGGCGTTCCGGTGCTTACGAGAGCAAGCTGCAAGATGCGCGCGATACCGCCCTGCGTGAACTTGAAGAACGCGCAGCATCCAAGGGTGCAAACGCGGTTGTTGGTGTCGATCTGGATTACGAAGTCGTGGGGGCCAATGGTTCCATGCTGATGGTTTCGGCCTCGGGCACGGCTGTGACTGTAAAATAAGAATTCAAAATTTGACGGTCAGGGTACCGCTTAAAAGGAAAACGAAAATGCTGAAAATTGAAAACCTGAAAGCCTCGCTTGAGGAAGAAGATAAACAAATCCTTAAAGGTATCGATCTGGAGATCGGCGAGGGCGAGGTGCATGCGATTATGGGGCCGAACGGGTCTGGTAAATCGACGCTGTCCTACGTGCTTTCGGGAAAGGGCGGATATGTGGTTGATGGCGGCTCGGCCAGCCTTGATGGTGCGGATCTGCTGGACATGGAGCCCGAAGAACGCGCCGCCGAAGGCCTGTTTCTGGCGTTTCAGTATCCTGTGGAGATCCCGGGTGTGGGTAACATGACGTTCCTGCGCACCGCCGTTAATTCGCAACGTAAAATGCGCGGCGAAGAAGAACTGAACGCGGCCGAGTTCCTGAAACTGGTGCGCGCCAGGGCCAAAGACCTGAAAATCGACGCGGATATGCTGAAGCGTCCGGTTAACGTCGGTTTCTCGGGTGGTGAAAAGAAGCGTAACGAGATTTTGCAAATGGCGATGCTTGAGCCAAAGATGTGTATTCTGGATGAAACGGATTCCGGTCTGGACGTGGACGCGATGAAACTGGTGTCCGAAGGCGTTAACGCGATGCGCGACGGTAAGCGGTCTTTCCTTGTGATTACCCACTACCAACGCTTGCTGGATCACATCAAACCTGACGTGGTGCATATTATGGCTGCCGGTAAAATCATCAAAAGCGGTGGGCCCGAGCTGGCGTTGCAAGTCGAAAACGAAGGCTACGCCGATTTGTTGAACGAGGTGGCCTAATGGCACTTGCTGCTAATAACATAGATGCAACCGAGGCGCTGATTGCCGCCTATCCTGCGCCTTCGGGCGAGGGCAAATGGGCCAGCGATGCGCGTGTGCGTGCGTTGACAACCTTGCGCCAAAGCGGGGCGCCGGTCAGGCGTGACGAGTATTGGAAATTCACCAATCCGGCGCGGCTGTTGGAACCTGCGAAACCTGCCGCGATCCTTGAAGCAGACGAAGTGCCAGTGTTTGAAGATACCGACAAACTTCTGGTGGTGTTCGTGGACGGTGTTTTTCGGGCCGACCTGTCGGATGATTTGACGATGGAAGGTGTCGAGATCGAAACGCTGGCCTCGGCTATGTCCAAGGACATCCACTGGGCGGCTGATATTTACGGTGTGCTGGAGGCGAACGGACAGAACCCGGTTTCGCGCCCATTGGCAGCGCTGAATACGGCGGTGGCAACCGAAGGCTTGGTAATTCACGTTACCGGAAAAGCCTCCAAACCGATTGCGCTGCGCTATATTCGGTCTGGTGCGGATACGGATGTGATGGTTCACAATGTTATCAAGCTGGATGCTGGCGCTGATCTGACACTTCTTGAGAGCGGTCCGGCAGCGGCGCGTTTCAACAGTAGTCTTGAGGTCGAGATCGCAGACAGTGCCGCCCTTCACCATGTGCGCACACAAGGGCGGGATCACGAACGTCTGGCAGCAACCCATATGTTTGCTCGCCTCGGCAAGGAAAGCCGTTTCAAAAGCTTCACGGTGACGGTTAACGGCGTGTTAACCCGAAACGAGGCCGTGATCGAGTTTACCGGCGACGATGCCTTTGCCACCGTTTCTGGCGCAAGTGCGGGTGACGGGGCTTATCACCACGACGATACTGTGTTCGTCACCCACGACGCGCTGAACTGCGAAAGCCGTCAGGTTTTCAAAAAGGTTCTGCGTAACGGCGCGACCGGCGTGTTTCAGGGCAAAATCCTTGTACCATCGCACGCGCAAAAAACTGATGGCTATCAGATCGCCCAAGGCATGTTGCTGGAAGACGATTGCACGTTCCTCGCCAAGCCCGAGCTTGAGATCTATGCCGATGATGTGATTTGTTCGCACGGGTCCACATGCGGCGCGGTCGACGAAACGGCGCTGTTCTATCTGACATCGCGCGGGGTTCCAAAGGATCAGGCGCAGGACATGCTGGTTTTGGCGTTCATGGACGAAAGCATTCAGGAAATCGAGGACACGGCCTTGGCCGATGAAATCCGCGAGCGTCTTGGCGGCTGGGTGGAACGGCATAAGGATTAAAATGGGCTTTCTGGGCAGCGGGTTCCTACCCGAAATCGTTAACGCTTATGGGGGGCTTCGGGCCTCTATGCGTAAACAACTGGATAAAAATCCTGGCGAAGAGGGGCTGCTGGCGCTGCTTATGTTCGGCTGTTTCGTGATTTTCCTTAGCTTCCTGCCACGCTTGTTTGCCACCGACCTGTCACAGACGCCAGACCAGAGCATAGCCGCGGGAATCATCATGTGGTTCTTCGTGGTGATGTTTTTCCTGCCGTTATTGATGTACGGAATCGCCTGGATTTCGCACTTTATTGCCAAGGCCTTCGGGGCGGAAACTAGCAACAAAAACGCTCGCCATGCTTTATTCTGGGGGCTTTGCGTTCTTAGCCCGGTGTTGATCNNCCAAGGCGATGTTGGCCAGTGTCTTCATCCAGATTGGCGGCGATTTGGGGCAAAATATGTTGAATGCCTTAAACATCATTTTAGCTCTCGCAATCTTGCGAATTTGGGGCGCAATGTTGGCCGAAGCCAAGGGGTTTCGCAGCG
>DFBD01000196.1 GCA_002367255.1 Rhodobacterales bacterium UBA3089
GACCCCATTAAAAATGGGGGGGATTACCGCCCCACGTGACAGTTAGCATCAAGTGCGTGAATGGAGCTCAATTAGGCCTGTAAATCCGTACTCACTTCTATATCCTGAACATGATTTGGCGAGAAAATGTTTTAATGACTTTAGAGATACAATCAATGGAGGAGCAACATGCTCGGCCTCGACAACGCTATTTGGGATGACGGTGGCCTTTGAGCAGTTCGCCGATTAACTGGGCAATCAGAGCGTCACTTAAACAGGGCAAGCTCCCCCCTTTTTTATTGTAATGTTACGGCATGGACATATAACAGCCATATTGTGTTGATAGCGTTCTTAGAATTGCAAAATTGATGATGTTTGGCAGGTAATTTCACCTGGAATAATGAGGATAATAATGAAGCTGAATAACTTGGTAATTGTAGCGGCCCTATTCGGGCTATTGGCATCCTGCACGGTGCGCAACACATCCTTCCCCGATGCCGTTGATGCTGGATCAAACTGGCACGTTCATGATGTGCAGGTTATTATCCCTGACAGCCTGACGACCTCGGAAGAAAACATCTTTCGGCCTGATGTTGATATTATCTGGCATGGCGACCCTGTTGGGGATCGTAAAAAACAAGTGGCTGTAATTTTATATGACGCGCTTGTTGACGCAACCGAAGCTTTATTTCCAGAAAACTATCACAGACCAGTTGTTATCAAGGCGACCTTGATTCATTTCCATTCGTTAACACCCGTTGCGCGGACTTATAGTGGTGGTGTTCATAAGGTTAGTTTTAGCATCGAAGTTGTCGATCAAAGCACGGGCGAGGTTCTTGCTGGCCCTACTGTGATCGAAGCGGATGAATTCGCCTATGGTGGGCTGCTGGCCGCGCGAGCGAATGCTAAAGGTGTGACAATGAAGTCCAGAATTGAAGGAAGAATCACAGAAGTCACCCAAACATGGCTTGGGTTAGCCGCTGAACAGGATGCCGTAAAACGCAGCAGTATTCCGGCAATCGGGCGGTAAGCATGTATTATCTTGGGCCTGTGACAGCGTTAGCCCTAGATTTTTGGGGTGACCTGCCTTACTTGACCTAATACAGCATTCGGTTATCGACGAGGAAATAGATGCGCGCACAAAAATCGGCAGCTCGGGATATAAGTTATTCGACGACGGCGAAAACGCTGCACGGGCGGGTATTTATCCGTGGTGTTGAAAATGCGACGGGCCGGATGCGCGTTATGCGCCAGGTTCGTGGTTATGACAAGGCGATGTCGAACGGGCATGTTTTTTGGAATGTTGTGCCGGATCTTTGTGGTCTGGAGCTGGATATTATTTCCGGCGCGCTTGAAAATATCCCGAAGACGGGGCCGGTTGTGGTCCTTTCGAACCACCCCTACGGGATTCTTGATGGGTTGATGTTGGGTCAAATCCTTTCCAGAACCCGCGACGATTTCAAAATTCTGGCGCACCGTGTATTCGCAAAAGCAACGGACCTTGACGAGGTTATTCTACCGATCAGTTTTGATGAAACCCGCGAGGCCATGACCTTGAACCTTAACACACGCAAAGACGCGTTAAACTATCTTGGTAACGGGGGGGCTGTTGGAATTTTCCCTGGTGGCTCGGTTTCTTCGCCGCGCACGGTTTTCGGGCGACCAATGGACCCGAAATGGAGGACGTTCTCGGCCAAGATGATCGCGAAGTCAGGAGCCACTGTGGTGCCGGTTTTCTTTGACGGGTATAATTCCCGCCGCTTCCATATGTTTGGGCGGGTTAACAAAACGTTACGCACTGCTTTGCTGATTAACGAATTCAAAAAGCGTCTTAATGCGCCCGTACGTGTCGCGATTGGCGACCCGATGGACTCCGATGCGCTGGACGCTTACATCAAGGACCCGCGCGCGATGATGGAATTCTTGCGCACTTCTACTTATGATTTGTCGTCTAACAAGATTAATCACGACGAATACGGTTTTGATTTCTAGGAAAACCTCACAATGGCAATTGGTGTATTTGATAGCGGCCTTGGTGGGCTGACGGTCCTGAAAGCTGCGGTGGAAAAACTACCTGAGCAAGCGTTTGTTTACTATGGGGACAATGCGAACACGCCGTATGGCTCCAAAACCGATGCTGAAATCTATGATTTGACCATTGCCGGTATCACGCGCCTTTTTGATGCCGGATGCGATTTGGTGATCCTGGCCTGCAATTCGGCCTCGGCTGTGGCACTGCATGATTTGCAGGTGAACTGGTTGGTGTCGGATAAGCGCGTGCTTGGTGTTTTCGTCCCGATGATCGAGGAATTAACGCGCCGCGATTGGGGGGATAATTCGCCTCCGACCCATACAGGGCTGCAAAATGTGGCGTTGTTTGCCACGCCCGCGACGGTTTCCAGTGGGGCGTTTGAACGCGAACTGAAATTCCGTGCCCGTGATGTGGAGGTTGTCGGCGAGGCGTGCGTTGGCTTGGTTGCCGCAATCGAGGAGGGCGACAGTTTAGGTGCCGAGGCCTTGGTTGACGCCCATGTCGCGACATTGTTGGAAACCCTGCCCAACCCGCAGGCCGCTGTTTTGGGTTGCACCCATTATCCGCTTGTCGAGGAACGTTTCCGTGCCGCTTTGCCGGACGCAACGCGCATTCTGGTACAGCCTGAGATCGTGGCGAACAGTCTGGAAGATTATCTGCGACGACATCCGCGATTTGTGGCAAGTGGTGGCGTCAGCTATCTGACCTCTGGTGATCCGGTTGAAGTTAGCCGAAGTGCCGAGCGATTTTTGGGCCATTCCCTAACATTTAGCGCTGCGTGATTGATTGCGCGGACGTTTTGACGTAAGTCGCAGGTAATCATAAAGGTTAAGATCATGACACATACGCATAAAATCGCGATTCTGGGTGCAAGTGGCTATACGGGCGCTGAATTGGTGCGCCTTATTGCCGGACATAGTGGTATGGAAATAGTGGCGTTGACTGCGGACCGTAAAGCAGGGCAGACGATGGGGCAGGTGTTCCCGCACCTTCGCCATCTGGATTTGCCGGTTCTAACGCGGATCGAGGACGTGGATTTTGCAGATGTTGATCTGGCATTCTGTGCGTTGCCACACGCAATGTCGCAAGAAATCGTTAAGGGTTTACCCTCGGATTTGAAGGTCATCGACCTATCGGCTGATTTCCGTTTGGAAGATGCCGCGATGTATGAGCACTGGTATGGTCACCCGCATTATGCGCCGGAACTGCAAAAAACGGCGGTGTATGGTCTGACGGAATTTTACCGTGACCAAATTGCTAATGCGCGGTTGGTTGCCGGAACGGGGTGTAATGCTGCCACCGGACAATATGCACTTCGGCCTTTGTTGGCGGCTGGTGTGATTGCGGAAGATGACATCATCATCGACATGTTCTGTGGGGTTTCCGGCGCTGGACGTGGCGCTAAAGAAGCCATGCTGCACGCCGAGGTTTCCGAGGGCACACACCCTTACGGTTTACCGGTCCACCGGCATACGTCCGAGTTCGATCAGGAGTTTCGCAAGGTAACGGGCCGCGATGTTAAGGTTATGTTTACCCCGCACCTGATGCCCGCCAACCGTGGTATTCTCGCTACGGTTCATGTGCGCGGCGAGGCGGAAAAAATACACGCAGCCTTGGTGCAAGCTTATGAAAACGAACCGTTTATGGTGGTGTTACCCCTTGGGGAGGCCCCCGCGACGCGCCATGTTCGCGGATCAAATTTTTGCCATGTAGGTGTCGTCGCTGATCGCCTTCAGGGTCGTGTGCGGGTGTTTGCGGCACTTGATAACCTCGTCAAAGGGTCTTCGGGGCAGGCGTTGCAAAACGCCAACCTGATGCTTGGTTTACCCGAGGCGACGGGGCTGGAACAGGCACCGTTGTTCCCGTGATTACGATGCGTGATGCATATCGGGTTTTGCGCGCGACTTACACGCGCTTTGACAAGGACGATGGCGTCGCAATGGCTGGGTACATAGCGTTCTCCAGTTTACTGGCGATTTTCCCGTTTCTGATTTTTTCGGCAGCACTGGTCGGTTTTCTGATTGGAGCAGAGCAAAGTGAAGAAGCGGTTAATGCGCTGTTTCGCGTTGCCCCCGAACACATCGCGCAGACGCTGGAGCCGGTGTTGCACGAGGTGCTGACTGATCGTGGTCAGGGTGTATTAACCCTTTCGATTCTAGTCGCGATTTTTCTCGCATCCAATGCGGTGGACGCGTATCGGGTGGCCTTTGATCGTGCATATGATTTCGATAGATCGCGAGGATTTATTGAGCGGCGACTAAGGTCGATTGGATTTGTTTTCTTGGGCGGGGTTGTCGCAGTGGTGATGGCCGTTTCGATTATATTTACACCTTTGTTGTTCCAACTGGCGGAACGATGGCTGGATGTTTCCTTGCCTGCCTCGATGGCGGTGCTGATATTCGTTTTGGGGACATTGGTTTTTGTCTTGTTTTTAACGGCTTTTCACCTGTTTTTACCTAGCCAATCCATGAGAAAACAAAAAATTTGGCCCGGAATTTTAGTCTCTGTAATTCTATGGCTTGCTGGTGCGTTAATCTTTTCTGTTTACCTCTCGTTAACTCCGACTTACGCGGTGACCTATGGTGCGTTGACTGGTGTGATTGTATTGGCGATGTTTTTTTACCTGACGGGCGTGGCTATTATTTTCGGTGCAGAAGTTAACGCCGTGTTAAAACTCAAGAATGCGACCGATGGGCCCACTTAACATTTTGGAAATAGATGTTACTTAGTGCTTAACGGATAGGAGCGCCCAATGGCAGGTTTGAAGAAGAAACGCAGAATTCATCTGATTGTGATCGGGATGGTGCTTTTGACGGCATCTTCGGCATTGATCGGTTTTGCGTTGAAAGACGGTATCGAGTTTTTCCGCTCGCCTACGCAGATCGCCGAGAACCGCCCGGGACCGAATGAGAGGTTCCGTGTTGGTGGTTTGGTCGAGGTTGACTCGGTTGTGCGTGGTGAAGGGGAGGAAATTACCTTCATTGTAACCGATGGCAACGAAATGGTTAATGTTTCGTATACGGGCATATTGCCGGACTTGTTTGGCGAAGGGCAAGGCGTTGTTGCAACCGGTAAGTTGGTGGCTGACACGTTTGTTGCGACTGAAATTTTGGCCAAGCATGACGAAAATTACATGCCCAAAGAGGTGATTGATGCCTTGAAAGAGCAGGGCGTCTACGAAGAGCCTGCCGAAAGTTAAGCGATTTAAATCAAATTTTAAC
>DFBD01000246.1:0-1941 GCA_002367255.1 Rhodobacterales bacterium UBA3089
CGAGGCGCGGTTTATGCGGCGTGATCGTCTGTCGAAGCTGTCCTATGCTGGCGAAAAGAAGATCAGCCGGATGCCGCCTCGTTCGGCAATTGTCGCGTTTTCGGTTGATAATGTTTACGCCATTGCCGAGTTGCTACGCCGCCAAAAGGGTGGAGCAGCGGTTGTGATGGGGGCGCTGTCGCCCCGCACGCGCAATGCACAGGTGGAGCTTTATCAAAACGGCGACGTTGATTATCTGGTGGCGACCGATGCGATTGGCATGGGGTTGAACCTCGATATCAACCATGTGGCGTTGGCGGGGACGTCCAAGTTTGACGGGCGGCGGCATAGATATTTACACCCTAACGAGTTAGCCCAGATTGCCGGACGGGCAGGGCGGTTTACTACTGACGGGACTTTTGGCGTAACCGGCGAGGCCACGCCGTTGGAGCCCGAGTGGGTCGATGCGATTGAAAACCACCGGTTTGCATCGATTAAGAAATTGCAATGGCGCAACTCGCGTTTGGAATTTGGCACACCGGATGCACTGATCCGTTCGTTGGAGCAGGTCTCGGACCACGAAGAGCTGATACGGGCGCGCGAAGCTGATGATCTGGCAACGCTTAAGATGTTGTGGGCAATGCCCGAGGTTATGGACAAGATCGACGCCGGGCCAGATGTGCGCCAGCTTTGGGAGGTCTGCCAAGTCCCCGATTTCCGTAAGGTGTCAGCGGGTGAGCATGCGGCTTTATGCCAGAAACTGTTCGACTTTATGCACGATGGCGGGCGAATTTCGACAGATTGGCTGGCCGGACAGGTTAAAAAGATCGATAAAACGACGGGTGACATAGATACGCTGTCAAAACGACTAGCGTTTATCCGTACTTGGACTTATGTTGCGCAGCGTAAAGACTGGGTTGCGGACGCCGCCCATTGGCGTGATGAAACCCGCGCCGTTGAAGATAGACTGTCGGATGCTTTGCACGAAGCACTGACCCAACGATTTGTCGATCGGCGCACCAGTGTTCTACTGCGCCGTTTGAAACAGAAGGAGGCCCTAGTGGCAGACGTAAACGAAAACGGTGAAGTCACCGTCGAGGGCCATTTTATCGGTAAGCTTGAGGGCTTCCGTTTCCAGCTCGATCCATCCGCAACTGCGGACGAGGCAAAGACGCTACGCGCGACTGCGCTCGCCGCACTTCAGCCAGCGTTCAACCTGCGCTCCGACAAGTTCTATAACGCGCCGGACACGGAGATGGACATCACCGAACAAGGCGGCCTGATGTGGGGCGAGTATGCAGTTGGTAAGCTGTTGAAGGGTTCCGACATTCTTTCGCCTACTGTGCAGCCTTTCGTTGACGAAGAAGCCGGCCCCGAAGTGGCCGAGAAGGTTCGTCGTCGCCTAAGCCATTTCATCGATCGCCGGATCGCAGCACAGTTCGAGCCGCTGTTGGCGCTTAAACCTGTGATGGAGATTAAAGACGAAGCGGGCCTTAGCGGTATTGCACGCGGTGTTGCCTACCGTCTGGTCGAGGCGATGGGCATCATCCCGCGCTCTGAAATTGCCGATGACATTAAAAGTCTGGATCAGGAACAACGCGGCCTGTTGCGTAAACACGGCGTTCGTTTCGGACAGTTCACCGTTTTCCAACAGCTAATGCTGAAACCCGCCCCGACGCGATTGCGTCTGGTGCTGTGGTCGCTGACGGCTGGCTTGCAGGAATTCCCCGAATCGCCGCCCCCTGGTCTGGTCACTGTACCTGCGCTAAAAGATGCGCCGGAAGGGTATTACGCCCACGCCGGATACCGTCTGGCGGGCGATCGGGCGATCCGTATCGACATGCTGGAACGTCTGGCCGATATGATCCGTAGTCAAGATACCCGTTCCGGGTTCGAGGCTAATCCAGACATGCTGTCGATTACCGGCCTGACGCTGGAACAGTTCGCCAACCTGATGGAAGG
>DFBD01000246.1:2084-3054 GCA_002367255.1 Rhodobacterales bacterium UBA3089
TTCACATGGGCACCTCGTCGTCGTCCTTCTGCGCCGCGCAACGAAAATCGCGGCAAAGGCAAACCGAAGGGTAAACCTCGCGGTAAGGGTAAGCCGGACAATCATCAGAAGAAGTTCGCGTCGCGACCACCCAAGCAGGAAAAGCCAATCGACCCTGATAACCCTTTTGCCGCTTTGATGGCGCTGAAAGGTAAATAGGGCGTTAATGATTGAACCGCGCCAAAGCATTCGCATCGATAAATGGCTATGGCAGGCGCGGTTCTTCAAAGCACGCTCGATTTCCGCAAAAGTGGTTAACGCCGGACATGTGCGTTTGAATGGGGTGAAGGTTAAGAAAACCTCTACGCCAATCAAGGTGGGTGACACGCTGGAATTCCTGCAAGTTGAGACTTTACGAATTGTTAAACTAAAGGCGTTGGGCACGCGCCGAGGTCCAGCCGTTGAGGCCCAAACCCTTTACGAAGACTTAACGCCAATTCCTGAAATTCCCGAGGTTACACCGGAAATCGATAGAAAAGGCCGTCCAACCAAGCGGGATCGCCGTGCTATCGACAAAATCAAGCGCGGTGGGCCTTGATCAAATCGCAAAGCGGTTCTAAATAGCGGGTAATAAGAAGTGTGACAGGCTTCGCCCATAAGTTAATGATCGAAAGTACCCGATGACCTATATCGTGAACGACGCCTGTATCGCTTGCAAATACACCGATTGTGTTGAAGTTTGCCCCGTGGATTGCTTCTATGAGGGTGAAAACATGCTCGTCATCCACCCTGATGAGTGCATCGATTGCGGTGTGTGCGAGCCTGAATGCCCTGCCGACGCAATCCGCCCTGATACAGAACCCGACGCCGAGAAGTGGGTTGAGTTCAACCGTAAGTATTCAGAAATGTGGCCGGTTATCATCAGCCAGAAAGAGCCGCTGCCCGACGCCGAAGCGCGTGACGGCGAAGACGGTAAGCTGGATAAATACTT
>DFBD01000246.1:3199-3745 GCA_002367255.1 Rhodobacterales bacterium UBA3089
AGAAAAGGAATGAATCGAATGAGTAAAAATAAATCAAACGCGATGTTTAGCCCGAACGATTACGTTGTTTACCCTTCGCACGGGGTTGGCAAAGTTGTGTCGATCGAAGAGCAGGAAATCGCCGGTTTTATGCTGGAAATGTTCGTGATCAGTTTTGAAAAAGACAAGATGACGTTGCGTGTACCGACTGCGAAGGCCGAATCCGTGGGCATGCGCCCGCTTTCCAGCCCGGATGTTGTTGAGCACGCTATGCGGACGTTGAAGGGCCGCGCGCGGGTTAAACGCGCGATGTGGTCGCGTCGTGCGCAAGAATACGAACAAAAGATTAACTCGGGCGATCTGATTATGATTGCCGAAGTTGTGCGCGATTTGCACCGCAATGATGACCAGCGCGAACAGTCCTATTCCGAGCGTCAGCTTTATGAAGCCGCGTTGGAGCGCCTAACGCGCGAAGTCACAGCCGTTGATGCTGGCGATGAAGACGCCGCGCAGAAAAAGATTAACGATGTGCTGGACAGCCGCGTGGTTGCCGCAGCCTAAAGAAAT
>DFBD01000234.1 GCA_002367255.1 Rhodobacterales bacterium UBA3089
CCAATTCCAAGCTTTGCAATTCCGTGTAGCAGACATGGAGATCGAACTGCAAGCCGCCCGCACCTTCTTGCGCCAAGCCGCATGGAAGCTGGACACAGGCGCACCGGACGCCAGCAAATTTTGTGCCATGGCAAAACGGTTTGTGACCGACACAAGTTTCACGGTGGCCAATGATGCACTGCAAATGCTGGGCGGGTATGGATATCTTTCCGACTACGGCATCGAAAAAATCGTGCGCGATCTTCGCGTGCACCAAATCCTTGAGGGCACGAACGAGATCATGCGTTTGATTACCGCCCGCACTTTGCTACAGGAGCGAGATCGTGGCTGATATTGATATACGCATAGAAGGTAAAATCGGCCGGATTACACTGAACCGGCCAGATGCGTTGAATGCGCTGACTTATGACATGGCGATGGCCGTGGAAGCCGCGCTGGACGAATGGGAAAACGAGGCCCGCGTAGCCATGGTCCTGATAGACGCGGCGGGCGATAAAGCCTTTTGTGCAGGCGGGGACATTCAACAATTATATGACACCGCTTCGGCTGGCGACTATGAATATGGCCGCAGATTCTGGCGCGACGAATATCGCATGAATGCCAAACTCGCAAATTTCCCCAAGCCCTTTATCGCCCTGATGCAGGGTTTTACCATGGGTGGTGGCGTCGGGGTTTCGTGCCATGGCTCGCACCGGGTGGTTTGTGAAAACAGCCAGATCGCTATGCCGGAATGCGGAATCGGGCTGGTGCCGGATGTCGGCGGATCGCTGTTGCTGGCACGCGCCCCCGGGCGACTGGGCGAATATCTGGGCACAACCGGCACGCGTATGAACGCTGGCGATGCAATTTATTGCGGCTTTGCTGATTACTACATTCCGCGTGAAAACTGGACAGAACTGACCGCGTTATTGGTCAAAACCGGTGACTGGACGCAGGTGGACGCCATGGCACAACCCGCCCCGGACAGCCCGCTTGCCAGCCAGCAAAGCGAAATCGACGCCTTCTTTGGCGGCGAAACGGCAAACGATATATTGCGTGGCATGGACAGTAGTGAATGGTGCACCAAGGCAGAAAAAGCAATGCGCCGCAGTTGCCCTTTGTCTGTCGCAGCAACGATCGAGCTGGTTCACCGCGCCCGCGCCCTCGATCAGATTGATCTGGTTTTGGCGCAGGAGTATCGCTTTACCCATCGTAGCGCTTCGGACGGGGATTTTGTCGAGGGCATCCGTGCAGCGATCATAGACAAAGATCGCAACCCGCAATGGACGATCCCGACGCTGGAAAAAGTTACCGACCTGAAGGTCACACAAATGCTTATGCCGCTTGGTGCGGACGAGCTGAAAATCGAGGAGAAACGCATGAAAATCGGATTTATCGGACTTGGAAATATGGGCGGTCCTATGGCACGCAATCTGGTTGACGCTGGCCATACGGTTGTTGGCTTTGATGTCGCCGGCGTTACGATCGAAGGTGTTGAGACCGCCACAACTGCCGCCCTTGCAGCCACTGACGCGGACGTGGTTATTACTATGCTACCCAACGGTGCAATTTTACGAAGTGTGGCGGACGAGGTCATTCCTGCAATGCGATCCGGCGCGTGCCTGGTCGATTGCTCGACTGTAGATGTTGAATCCGCCCGCGCTGTTTCGGACCAAGCAAATGCAGCGGGTTTGCAGGCCGTAGACGCCCCTGTTTCCGGCGGTATTGGCGGCGCCGAGGCAGGTACCCTGACCTTCATGGCAGGTGGTACCGAGGCCGCGTTTGCCGTGGCCAATCCGCTGTTCGGTATCATGGGGCAAAAAGCGGTGCATTGTGGAGATTCCGGTGCAGGTCAAGCTGCCAAAATCTGCAACAACATGATCCTTGGCGCGACGATGATTGTCACCTGCGAGGCATTTGCATTAGCCGACAAACTGGGGCTTGATCGTCAAAAAATGTTCGATGTGGCCTCGACCTCATCCGGGTCTTCATGGAGCATGAATGCCTACTGCCCCGCCCCCGGCGTTGGCCCCACCAGCCCTTCGGACAATGATTACAAACCCGGATTTGCTGCCGAGTTGATGTTGAAGGATTTAAATTTGGCCCAACAAGCTGCCGAGGCTGCTGATGCTGCAACCCCCCTTGGTCAACACGCCCGCGATATGTATGCGGCGTTTGTAGAGAATGGCGGGATGGGGATGGATTTTTCTGCGATGTTGCCACATCTGAGCAATCAAAAGCACGATACCTAAAAATTCAAGGGGCGCAACGGTGCGCCCCTCAGCCTAGGGCAGTGTTTTCCCGATCACCCAGGGCTCATGCCGCGTAGACGCTCGGATCGCCGCCGTAATAGTTCGAGCACTGTTAATAGGCAAATCGAAATGATCACCAGAATTGTGGCCACGGCTAAAATTGTGGGACTGATTTGTTCACGAATTCCGGACCACATCTGACGTGGAATGGTTTTATCCTCGGGACTAGCAAGGAAAAGAACGGCTACAACTTCGTCAAACGACGTTATGAAGGCAAATAGTCCACCCGAGATCACCCCAGGCAAAATCAACGGCATCTGCACTTTGAAGAACGTTCTTACAGGCCCCGCCCCCATATTGGCGGCAGCTTTGGTTAGGCTGTTATCAAACCCGACCAACGTCGATGTCACGGTGATAATCACAAACGGCGTACCAAGGGCCGCATGCGCCAGAATAATACCCAACTTGGTACCAGCAAGTGCCTGCTTGCCTTCAACAAAGGGGTTGAAGTCGTTCGAGTAGAAATAAAACATACCCGCAGCAGTCACAATAAGCGGCACGATCATCGGCGAGATCAGGATCGACATGATCAACCCTTTGTAAGGCATTTCCGAACGGCTTAGACCAATCGCGGCCAAGGTGCCAAAACCTGTGGCCAACAATGTCGCCCAAAATCCGATAATGAAGCTGTTCTTGGTTGCCCGCACCCATTGCGCGTTCTGCCACATGTCAGACCACCAACCCTCGGTAGCTTCCGGATTGGCCATGCCGTTGTAGAAGATATCCTTATACCAGCGCAGGCTATAAGCTTCGGGATCAAAACTCAGCATACCAGATGTGAAGGTGAAATACGGTTCGGCGTTAAAACTTAGCGGTACGATGATCAGAATTGGCGTAATTAGGTATAGAAATATCAACGCGCAGATTACACGAAATGCATAGTGCCAAATGCGTTGGCCCAAGGTGGTATATGGTGGAAGTGCAGCCATCAGTTATCCCATCTTCATGTTGTCTATGCCCACGACCTTGTCGTAGAGCCAGTAAATTGCGAGCACAATCACCAGAAGTATGCCGCCAAGGGCCGCCGCTAGCGACCAGTTGAGGGATTTTTGCATGTGATATGCGATGAAGTTCGAAATTAGCTGGCCATCTTGCCCACCGACCAATGCAGGCGTGATGTAATAGCCGATTGCCAGAATGAAAACGAGCAGACCGCCCGCGCCAATGCCCGGGATCGTACCCGGAAAGTAAACCCGCCAGAACGCAGTCCAATTGCTTGCGCCCAATGACTTCGCTGCGCGCAGATAGGTTGGCGGAATACCCTTCATGACGGAATAAAGTGGCAAGATCATGAACGGCAGCAGAATATGCGTCATCGC